>JAFOCX010000272.1 GCA_017380975.1 Lachnospiraceae bacterium | reverse complement strand
ATGCTTTTGTACCGTGGTTGTTGTCCGGACCGATTGTTTTGTACCAAGCGGAACCTTTGTTGATGATCGGAGCCACGTTACAGAATGTTTCTACGTTATTTAATACGGTCGGTTTGTTGAAGAGACCGTGCTCTACAGTACGCGGCGGTTTTACACGCGGCATACCGCGGTTGCCTTCGATGGAAGCAGTAAGAGCAGAACCCTCACCACAAACGAATGCACCTGCACCCTGGCTGATTCGGATATCGAAATCAAAACCGGAACCTAAAATATTTTCACCGAGAAGACCAAGCTCTTTTGCCTGTCTGATCGCGATTGTAAGACGCTCAACTGCTAACGGATACTCTGCACGAACGTAGATGTAGCCTGTGTGAGCTTTTGTTGCGATACCGGCAATGATCATGCCCTCTAATACACGGTGCGGATCACCTTCCATCATGGAACGATCCATGAACGCACCTGGGTCACCCTCGTCACCGTTACATACAACGTACTTCTCCGGATCCTTCTGGCGAAGAACCTGAGACCACTTTGTACCTGCCGGGAATCCGCCGCCGCCACGGCCGCGAAGACCTGCTTCGGAAATCTCTTTTACGATATCTTCGGAAGTCATCTCGAATAAACATTTCTCAACAGCGCTGTAACCGCCTACAGCGATGTACTCTTCGATAGACTCTGCATTGATGTGACCGCAGTGCTCAAGAGCCACACGTGTCTGCTGTTTGTAGAACGGAATCTCTTCCTGTTTCGGATAAGCAACACCGTTGGCATCACGGTAAACAAGACGATCAACTACTTCATTATTTAAAATACTCTGTTCAAGGATGTCTTCACAGTCCTCAACTTTAACTTTTGTATAAAGCCATCCCATCGGCTCGATACGAAGGAGCGGACCCATCTCACAGAAACCGTGACATCCACTCTTCTTAAGACCAACTTCGCCTTCTTCGTGGTCATGATCATGGACATCGAGAACCAGTGTGCACTTGATTCCGCGCTCATCCATCATCTTTTTTAAACGATCATAGATCTTTAAGGAACCACCGGCTACACAACCGGTACCGCCACAGATCAGGATCTGCTTGCTCTGCGCGTTCAGGGCTTTCGCAAACTCTTCGCGTTTCGCGATCATTTCATCTCTGGAGTTAATTCTTGTAAGCATTACTCACCCTTAGCCTCCTTTTCACGGATTTCTCTGATCATCGCACGTGCTTTCTCCGGAGTCATAGCCGGGTAAACCACGTCGTTTACTGTACATACCGGAGCAAGTCCACATGCACCGAGACAGGAAACTGTCTCAACTGTAAACATCATATCATCTGTTGTTGGCTTTTCGGCAGAAACGCCAAGCTGTGTACGGATCTCTTCTAAGATCGGAACAGATTTACGAACGTGACAAGCAGTTCCGTCACAAACTTTGATCACGTATTTTCCCTTCGGCTGAAGAGAGAAGTTCTCATAGAATGTAGCGACGCCGTAGATCTTTGCTTCACTGATCTGTAATTTATTTGCTACATAGCATAAAGCTGCCTCTGGCAGATAACGATATTCTTTCTGGATGTCCTGCATGATCGCGATCACTAAAGACGGATTATAGTCGTGCGCCTGAAGGATTTCGTCCAGTCTTTCAAAACTAAGCTGACTCACAATGTGTACCCCTTTCATGTTTTAATGAATCATCGTAAAAACATTGTACTGATTTTAGCACAATGCTATAAAAAAGTACAGAGGAAAATGCTAAAATTGGTAAAAACTATAAAAATGAGGAAAAACAAGAAATATCCGCTTGACATGTTGACTATGTCGTGATATCATGTAATTTGCACTATTGTGGTGTCATGTGCCTATTGGTACAACTATGCCCAAAAGTGGGAACTTTTTGCTGTTGTTCAGCAGAGCTGATGCAAAGCGTCGACAGCAATTTGATATGATAAAGAAAACAGGGGTGAAACGTCAATGGAGAAAAGCAGAATACGTCCGGTCCAGTCCGGTAAAAGCGTAAGAATGAGCTATTCAAGACAGAAAGAAGTTCTTGAGATGCCGAACCTGATCGAAATCCAGAAAGATTCCTATCAGTGGTTTCTCGACGAAGGTCTGAAAGAGGTTTTCGCGGATATCTCTCCGATCGCTGACTTTGCTGGTCATCTGAGCCTGGAGTTTGTAGACTTCACACTTTGCAGAGATGATATTAAGTACACAATTGAAGAGTGCAAAGAGCGCGACGCTACTTATGCAGCACCTTTAAAAGTAAAGGTAAGACTCTGCAACAAAGATAAAGATGAAATCAATGAACACGAGATTTTCATGGGTGATCTGCCGTTAATGACAGATACAGGTTCCTTCGTAATTAATGGCGCAGAGCGAGTAATTGTTAGCCAGTTAGTACGTTCCCCTGGTATCTACTACGGTATCGACCATGATAAGATCGGTAAAGAGTTATATTCCTGTACAGTGATCCCGAACCGTGGTGCATGGTTAGAGTACGAAACAGATTCTAACGATGTATTCTATGTTCGTGTAGACCGTACAAGAAAAGTTCCGGTAACTGTGCTCATTCGTGCACTTGGTTACGGAACAAACGCAGAGATCGTAGAGCTCTTTGGTGAAGAGCCGAAGATCCTTGCAAGCTTTGGTAAAGATACTTCTGACAACTATCAGGATGGTCTCTTAGAGTTATATAAGAAGATCCGTCCGGGCGAGCCGCTTTCTGTAGACAGCGCAGAGAGCCTTCTGAACAGCATGTTCTTCGACGCAAGAAGATATGACCTCGCTAAGGTTGGTAGATACAAATTTAATAAGAAGCTTCACTTCAAGAACCGTATCACAGGCCACATTCTTGCTGAAGATGTTGTTGATATGGCAACAGGCGAGATCCTTGCAGAGGCTGGCAAGACAATCTCCAAGGAGATGGCGATCGAGATCCAGAATGCAGCAGTTCCGTACGTTTGGATCCAGACAGAGGAAAGAACAGCAAAAGTACTTTCCAATATGATGGTAGATCTCGGCGCTTATGTAACATTTGATCCGGAAGAGGTTGGTGTTACTGAGTTAGTATTCTACCCGGTACTTGAAGCGATCCTGGAAAAAGCAGGCGATATGAGCGAGGAAGAGTTAAAAGACGAGATCCGCCGCAATATCAACGACTTAATTCCGAAGCATATTACTAAGGAAGATATCATTGCTTCCATTAACTATAATATGCACCTTGAGTACGAGATCGGTACAAAAGATGATATCGACCATCTTGGAAACCGTCGTATTCGTGCCGTTGGTGAGTTACTGCAGAACCAGTACCGTATCGGTCTCTCCAGAATGGAGCGTGTTGTTCGTGAGAGAATGACAACACAGGATATGGATGGTATCACACCGCAGTCCCTGATCAACATCAAACCGGTAACTGCAGCAGTGAAAGAGTTCTTCGGAAGCTCCCAGCTGTCCCAGTTCATGGATCAGAACAACCCGCTTTCCGAGCTTACACATAAGAGACGTCTCTCTGCGTTAGGTCCGGGCGGTCTGTCCAGAGAACGTGCAGGTTTCGAAGTTCGAGACGTACACTATACACACTATGGCCGTATGTGTCCGATCGAGACGCCTGAGGGACCGAACATCGGTCTGATCTCCTATCTCACCACCTACGCCAAGATCTCGGATTACGGCTTTATCGAGGCTCCCTACCGCAAGGTCATTCACGTGGATGACGGAAACGGCGGCGTGAAGCATAT
>JAFOCX010000271.1 GCA_017380975.1 Lachnospiraceae bacterium | reverse complement strand
CAGGCAGCTCGTAAATTAGAAGAACTCGGTCTTAACGTTGGCGTGATCGACATGCATACTATCAAACCGATCGACAAAGAAGCGATCATCAAGGCTGCAAAAGCAACAGGAACTATCATGACAGTAGAGGATCACAACATCCTCGGCGGTCTTGGCAGCATCGTTGCTGATGTTCTTATGGAGGCCGGTGTTCCGGCACGCCTTAAGAAACTCGGTGTTCCGGACTGCTTCGCAGAACCGGGTTATCCGGAAGAGCTGTATCCGTACTACGGCTTAGACATCGACGGCATCGTAAAATCCGCAAAAGAATTCTTAGGTAAATAAGCAATCCAATAGGAGGCATCATTCAATCACCACGGGGGGGATTGGGGAATGCCTCCTTTTCTATTGTATTTTCTGCGTTTTTACTCTGCTGCCGCAGCTGCAAATTCGGTGGTCACGAGAGCTTCGTACGGAACTCTTTCTTTCAGTTCCCCTGCTTCTTCCAGAATATTCTGCAGCAGATCAAAGCTCTCTTTCTCAAAGACCAGGTCTTCTTTCCAGGTATCCTGCGCTTTATAGCGTTCTACGATCTTTACCACATTTTCGTATGGAGTCTCTTTAAACTGCGGATGGATCACGGTTGCGATCTCCTCTGCGGAATGCGCATTCACATAGTCCATGCCTTTCTGGATCGCATTGGTGAACTTTCGGACGATTTCCGGATTTTCTGCCAGATAACTCTTTTTCGCACAGTACGCAGTATATGGCACATAACCGGATTCTTCGCCAAGAGATGCGACTACGTAACCGGTTCCTTCCATCTCCAGACCGGTCGCAAATGGTTCGAATTCCACGGTATAATCGGAATCATCACTGGTAAATGCAGCTGCAGTCAGACCGAAGTTGATGCTTTGGTCGATCTCCAGATCAGTCTTTGGATCGATTCCATTCTTTTTCAGAATGTATTCAAATACCATCTGCGGCATACCTCCGGCTCTTCCGCCCAGAACCTTTTTTCCGTTCAGATCGGACCATTCAAAATCTTCGTCCGGTTCCCTTCCTACCAGGAAGTTTCCGGCCCTCTGAGTCAGCTGTGCAAAATTCACCGCATAGTCCTCTTCTCCTCCGGCGTATGTGTAGATGGATGCCTCGGATCCCATGAAACCGATATCTGCCTCTCCTGAGATCATGGCAGTCATGACCTTGTCAGCGCCTCCTCCATTGACCAGAGTCAGATCAATTCCTTCCTCATCAAAGTACCCTTCCTCAATCGCCACGTACTGCGGCGCATAGAAAATCGAGTGAGCCACTTCATTGAGTGTCACATCGACGTTTCCGTTCCCTGCTCTTTGACAGCCGGACAGCAAGGTGAGGCCCATTCCTCCGATCAGCATGCTGCAAACGATTCGTTTCATATTTCCCTCCAAACATTCTGATGTTTTATGGTATGTTAACGGCTTCCTTTATGTTCCTTCCATTTTTCATAAGACAACATTCTTCCAGACCTTCTTCCAATAATCAAAGAATCCTGCTTCCTCTACATTTTGTGCTGCGAGGATCTCTACACGCCCAATCTCCTGACCATCCATCTGATAAACCAAATGTCCCAACACATCTCCTTCTGTGATCGGAGCCTCTACCTCGTCATCTATTAAAATTTTCTTCTCGATCTTATCAAAATTTTCACCGTGCAGTGCTAAAAATGTGAATGGTTCTCGATATCGAACTTCTACCGAGTCTTCTACACCTCCATGTACCAAAATCGGTTCCGCTTTCGGAGGATTCTCATCCCGATATACTTTACAGTTCCCGTATCCATAATTTAATAAGGATACCGCATCTTGAAACCGGGTCTTATAGTCAGGCGCTGCCATGATCGCCGCGATCAGTTCGACTCCATCCTTTTTGGCGGTTGCGGACAGACAGTATTTTGCCAGACTGGTGGATCCGGTCTTCAATCCGGTCACTTCAAAGTTCGTCGCCATTTTCAGCAGCTTATTGGTATTGGATAATCCAAACTCCTTTGATCCTTGTTTTGTGACATGGGTGATATTCTCCATCCAGATGGTTGCATAATTGGTGATCTGCGGATACCTTACGATCAGCTCTCTGGACATGAGTGCAATATCACGTGCAGTCGTCACATGAGCAGGATCCTCCGTCAGTCCACAGCAATCCACAAATGTAGTGTGTTCCATTCCGAGGCCTGCTGCCCTTTCATTCATCATTCTTACAAATGTCCCTTCATCTCCTCCGATAAATTCTGCCATGGCAACGGACGCGTCATTTCCGGATGCGATGACAATGCATTTGATCAGAGTTTCAACGGTCTGGATCTCCCCCTCCTCCAAAAACACCTGAGAACCTCCCATCGACTTTGCATGTGCACTGGTCACAACCTCATCGGATAATTTGATCTTTCCGGATTGAAGTGCATCGAAAATCAGGATCAGTGTCATAATCTTCGTCACACTGGCAGGATTTCTCGGTTCATCCGCATTCTTTTCGTAGATTACCGTCCCTGTACTTGCTTCCATCAGAAGTGCTGACGGTGCACCGATCTCCGGACCGGTTACCGTCATTCCTGTTTCTGCTAACACCCAGATCGGATTTACGATCATCAAGATCAGGCTCATCCACATCGCACACAATCGAAGTCTGTATCGTTTCATAATGTCTCCATTCCTTT
>JAFOCX010000270.1 GCA_017380975.1 Lachnospiraceae bacterium | reverse complement strand
GTGGCGACATTTTTATTGATTTCGATCGACAACGCCTCTGGCGAAAATGGTGCTTTCTGTGTCGTAACGCTCTGTGATGTTTCCTTGAAATGTGCTGTGTATCCCGGTTCACTGATCCACATGGTAACAGTATATTCCGTCTTCGCTTCAAGATCTGATACCTGCGTTTGAATAGACCACTTCTCACTTTCTTTTGCAGACACCTTCTCCATTCCTGACGTTACCAGGCTTCCGTCAGAATTCAAAACTTCATAGCACAGGTTGAAATATTCAGGAATCTTACCTGTATACTCTGAAATCTCTGCCTTGACGGCAATCGTATCAGGACCGATTGCAGTTGCAGTATAATTGATTTTTGCCGGGTATTCCTTCGTATCGACCGTCGTATATCCAAATACTACACCTCTGCTATTGTAAAATTCAAAATAGTATGTCGTTGCAGGTTCAAGATTTGATACGCTAATGCTTGAGATACCGCTGATGCGCTTTTGTACCGTTATCTCCTCATCGTATCCGGCAAGCGGACCATAGCAGTACTTTGACACTGTCTCCGCTGCCTCAATATTCAGTGTAATACTGTCATAACCGGAACGCGCACCTCGCACAATGAGGTTTTCTTTTGAACCACCCGTCTTCATTTTAATGGCACTGCTGTCTGGTATCAGCATCGCTTCCAGCGCCAATGTGTCCGCATTGATCAGGCACATTGTAAAGCTATACTCGGCACCCGGGCTCAGTTCTGTGATATCCTTCGTCTTTTTTGTGCCGGGTGAAACCACTTCATTGATGTACTCATAACCCAGCTCACTGTTTCCATATTTAATCTGCCAATAATAGCTTCCATTCAGGCTTTTGCCATCTTTCGCGGAAATCGTGATACTTGTGGAAGCAGTACGACTGCCGGGACTCCAGCCTATATTCGCCGTTAACCGGTCAGTGTTTACGATATATCTACCATCGGAAGCCTCCACCGAAGCAGTTTTGGCATATTTTACCCCGAAAACAACTGATTTTGAAGACGCAGAGGCACTTCCTGTAAGGGAAATAGAAGGATATACCGTCTGTCCTTTCTCCATGTACATGACTGCGTATCGCACATTGTTATGATATGTCTGTCTCTTTAGCTGATTTCCATTCTCACGTAAATCATATATGGAAAGTACGATATCATTTGTATCGCTGCCCTCTATGTAAAAATTATAGTTTCCCGACTCAGGAGCCGTATACTGAAACCACTGTGTATCATTGGACTGCAGTACAATCTTTTTGGGCTGTCCGAACTTCAGCTCCTCAGCGTCATTCTTTGTTTCATTCTCTTCTGAGCTCTCTTCCTCTGAGCTCTCCCATTCACTGCTTTCCTCTTCTGGCAAGGAGGATTCCTCGATTGATGATGATTCCTCACGGGATGAAGATTCCTTTTCCGAAGAGGATTCCTCGATTGATGATGATTCTTCGCGGGATGAAGATTCCTCAATTGACGATCTCTCAACTGATGAGGATTCCTCTGTCACTGAAGATGGCTCACTCGACGGATGTTCCTCTGATGATGAGGATTCCTCTTGCGTAGGAGTTTCTTCGGTTGTAATTGTTTCTTCAGTCGTAGGCGTTTCTTCAGTTGTAGGCGTTTCTCCACCTTGCGTTGATGAATCCGGTTCCGATGACGGCTCCGGCGTTGGATCAGGTGTCGGATCTGGTGTTGGATCTGGATCCGGTGTCGATTCCGGTGTTGGTTCCGGTGTCGGTTCTGGCGCCGATTCTGGTGTCGGATCTGGATCTGGTGTTGAATCCGCAGGAGTATCGCCTTCACTTCCATCGTTATCTTCTCCATCTCCATCGTCAAACAATTCAAGCTCTTGCTCTTCCGACTTTTCTTCTCCACCATCGCTGAGATAAACTGCGCAATCCCCCTGATGCACAAGATACCCCATATCACTTGCTGACTGGTCTTTCATATTTTGGGCATAACTGATCTGTGGTATATTTACCGCCAGAAGGCAGCTGCAGAGAAAAACTGATATCATTCTATGAAGCATATATTTCCCCTCTTTCACAATTTCTCTTATATGCGTTTAATAAATTTTCAGTTTTTATAGTGTCTTATTCTAATTATACAATTATCTTTACAAAAATGGAATATATTTAGTGAAATTTTCCGATTAAATTTAACCTATTTAGCCGTGCAAGCTCAATTCCGTTTCGATCCTATTTCGCCGTGCAAGCTCAATTCCGCTTCGATCCTATTTCGCCGTGCAAGCTCAATTCCGCTTCGCTTCATTTCGCTTGAGCTAAACGCCCTATAAAATAAAACACTAAATCAAAACAGTCTGCAAGCAGCCTTTTTGTTTAGTGTTTTATTTTGCACGGCTAAATAGTAATAAAAAATAGGCTTCGCCTATTCAACTCCCCTGCCCCTCACTCATGAGGGGTTATGGGGGTTTTCTTTTTTCTCAATTTAATGCATAATAACCATATGAATGTATTACAAGAAATTTTCACCGATTATTATGAAGAAATAAAATATACCTTACATACACGTAAATGTGAAATGGACAACATCGATAAGATGATTCACTGTGGTGATGGCTCCTATGGTGGCACCATGTATGGCTGTCCACACTGTAGTGAACTGAAATACGTTTCTTTTCGCTGTCACAGCCGCTTTTGTCCTACCTGCGGTACAAAATATGCCATGGAACGCACAACAAAAATGTCTTTTAAGCTTGTCCATGTTCAGCACAGGCATTGTGTCTTTACCATTGATGAACACTTACGTCCCTTTTTTCTCAAAGACCGTGATC
>JAFOCX010000269.1 GCA_017380975.1 Lachnospiraceae bacterium | reverse complement strand
AGGCGAAGTCCGACAAAGAAATACTCCTCCTGCTTGTCTTTTTCTGAAAGTACGATCTCATCAAACCGCTTTCCCGGTTCCTGCTGAAGATACGACACCAGTTCACTCTCATTGCTGAAGCGGCATCCATCCACATAGGAGGATGCTCCAAGTCCCAGGCCCAAATAAGGAACATTGGTCCAATAGCCCACATTATGTCTGCATTCTTTTCCCGGCTTCGCATAGTTGGAAATCTCGTAGCGCTCATATCCCATGTTTCGCAGGATTGCTTTTGTTCTGTGATACATCTCACGTTCTGAGTCCTCATCCGGTAACATGCCTTCACCGCGCTCTTCTCCGTACTTCTCGTAAAACGGAGTTCCCTCTTCAATGATCAGACTGTACGCAGAAATATGCTCCGGTTCCAGTTTTGCCACTCGAGTCAGGGTTTCTTCCCAGCTTTCCACTGTCTGGCCCGGAAGCGCGGACATCAGATCCACATTGATATTATCAAATCCACAGCTTCTGGCCATCTGATAACTCTCCAGAAACTCCTCATATGTATGGATCCTTCCCAATAATTTCAGTTCTTTAGGCTCTGCAGACTGCAGACCAAAACTGATGCGGTTGATCCCGGCATCTCTGTACGCGCGAAGCTTTTCTTCCGTTACCGTACCCGGGTTTGCCTCAATGGAGATCTCCGCTGTTTCTTCTATATAAAATGCCTCTCGAACCGCATACATGATCGCAGTCATCTGCTCTGCTTTTAATATGGATGGGGTTCCGCCGCCAATAAATATAGAAGAAATCGCTCTGTCCGGATACTGTTTTCCCGCCCATCGAATTTCCTCGATCAGTTTTTCCACATATTGCTGCATGATCTCTTTTGTCTGTGGAAAAGACAGGAAATCGCAATACGCACATTTCCTGACACAAAACGGGATGTGAATGTATAATTCCATCTTCTTTACTCCTTGATTCAAAAGAAGGGTGCTGCGATTACAGCACCCTTGTCCTTTATTCTTCATCTAATTTCAGTACGCTCATGAAGGCCTTCTGCGGAATTTCCACATTTCCTACCTGACGCATACGCTTCTTACCTTCCTTCTGTTTCTCAAGAAGTTTCTTCTTACGAGTGATATCACCGCCGTAACACTTCGCAAGCACGTCCTTACGAACAGCCTTAACGGTTTCACGGGCAATGATCTTGCCTCCGACTGCTGCCTGGATCGGAATCTCGAACAGGTGTCTCGGGATCTCGTCTTTTAACTTCTCGCACATTCTTCTTCCGCGATCATAAGCGTTTCCGGAGAATACGATGAAGGAAAGGGCATCGACTTCCTCACGGTTGATGAGAATATCCAGTTTCACAAGTTCGGATCTCTCGTAACCCTTCAGCTCATAGTCGAAGGACGCGTAACCTCTGGATCTGGACTTCAGTGCATCAAAGAAGTCATAAATGATCTCGTTTAACGGAAGTTCGTACTTGAGCAGCGCTCTGGTAGACTCCATGTATTCCATGCCAAGGTAAACGCCGCGGCGTTCCTGACAAAGCTGCATAATGGCACCAACGAACTCGGTTGTAACCATGATCTCAGCTGTTACGATCGGCTCTTCCATGTAATCGATCTCAGCCGGATCCGGCATATTGGTCGGGTTTGTGAGCGCGATCATCTCGCCGTTGGTCTTATGGATGCGGTAAACTACGCTCGGTGCGGTTGTTACAAGGTCCAGATTATATTCACGTTCCAGACGCTCCTGGATGATCTCCAGATGGAGAAGTCCAAGGAAACCACAGCGGAAACCGAAACCTAAAGCGACGGATGTCTCCGGCTCGAAGAACAGGGACGCATCGTTTAACTGCAATTTCTCAAGTGCATCACGAAGCTCCGGATACTTTGCACCGTCTGCCGGATAAAGTCCGCAGTAAACCATGGAAGTTACTTTTTTGTAACCCGGAAGCGGAGCTGCACACGGATTCTGACGGTTAGTGATCGTATCACCTACACGTGTATCTTTTACGTTTTTAATGCTGGCTGTCAGATAGCCTACCATACCTGCAGACAGTTCATCGCACGGGAAGAACTGGCCTGCACCGAAAGTGCCGACCTCTACGACATCATAAGTCGCACCCGTAGCCATCATCTTGATCGGAGTACCTTTTCTGATCGTACCTTCTTTTACTCGGAAGAATACAATAACACCGCGGTACGGATCGTACAGAGAGTCGAAAATCAGCGCCTGAAGCGGGGCCTCCGGGTCTCCTTCCGGAGCCGGAATGCGTTCTACGACTGCTTCCAGTACATCTTCAATATTTAAACCGTTTTTCGCGGAGATCTTCGGTGCATCGTGAGCCTCAAGGCCGATCACATCCTCGATCTCATTGGCAACACGCTCCGGATCTGCACTCGGAAGATCGATCTTATTGATAACCGGGAATACTTCCAGATTATGATCCAGTGCCAGATATACGTTTGCCAGTGTCTGTGCCTCGATGCCCTGAGCCGCGTCTACCACTAAGATCGCGCCGTCACAGGCTGCAAGGCTTCTGGAAACCTCGTAGTTAAAGTCTACGTGGCCAGGGGTGTCAATTAAGTTAAAGATATATTCTTCTCCGTCCTTTGCGCGGTATACCGTACGAACCGCCTGGGACTTGATGGTAATTCCACGTTCACGCTCCAGGTCCATATTGTCCAGGACCTGAGACTGCATTTCGCGGCTGGTTAAGAGACCTGTATGCTCAATGATACGGTCTGCCAGTGTTGATTTGCCATGGTCGATATGGGCAATGATACAAAAATTCCTGATTTTTTCCTGGGAATACTCTGCCATTTATGTTCCTCTCTTCTATAAGATATCTTCTATTGTAATCTATCTTTCAATATAACATTATTTTAGTCTGTGTGCAAGCAGTTTCCCATTCTCAGAATGTCTGATTCTCGTAAACAAAATTTGACATTATCTGTATTTAGGCTTAAACTATAAGAAGTGAGACAATTTCATTCGGGGGGACTTTTTATGAGTAATATCAAAAAAACGAAAACACTCGATATGACCGAAGGAAACATTGCAAAGCTGTTGATCACCTTTGCGATCCCGCTCCTTCTCGGTAATATTTTCCAGTATCTTTACAACACGGTAGACAGTCTGGTAGTCGGCAACTT
>JAFOCX010000268.1 GCA_017380975.1 Lachnospiraceae bacterium | reverse complement strand
GCAGCGGGACTGATTATACCAAATTCGGAAATACTGATCAGAAATGTCGGTATCAATCCGACTCGTAACGGACTGATCCGCGTGTGTAAAGCAATGGGGGCCGATATCACTCTTCTGAATGAAAATCGTGACTACTCCGAACCCACTGCAGATATCCTTGTGCGAACCAGTAATTTGAAGGGAACGATCATCGAAGGGGATATCATCCCTACTATGATTGATGAGCTTCCCACCGTTGCCCTGATGGCTTGCTTCGCAGACGGCACCACGATCATCCGTGATGCAGCCGAACTGAAAGTAAAGGAATCGAACAGGATCGCGATCATGGTTCAGAACCTCACTGCTATGGGAGCCGATGTCGAAGAAACAGAGGATGGTATGATCATTCATGGTGGAAATCCGCTTCATGGCGCAGTGATTGAAACAAAAAAAGACCATCGCATTGCGATGACCTTTGCGATTGCCGCATTGGCTGCCGAAGGTGAAACCGAGATCCTGGACGCAGAGTGTGTTGATATCTCTTATCCGCAGTTTTACAGAGATTTGCTTTCACTGGCCAGGTAAGTTGGATAAAACCTGCCAATCTGGGATTTTTTCTGTTTGTGGAAGTATTTGTGGCTAATCAAACAGAGGAAGTTTACCTGTCAGCTTGGATATTTGATCATTATAGTGGTATAGGAATCCCATCACTTTGCAACAAAAATGAGTGTATATACGATTTCTATAAAGATTCTATTATATGCTGGCCAATCAATCCTGAAAAAACCTTCAAGCCTCTTGGTCGGGCAACTAACATGACGACGTAATAATCCTATGATAACGAAAAATACTTGGAAATTACTTGGCCATCGATAAAGAAATAATGACTCCAAATCCCAATAACACCGATTAGGGGCACGTAAAAGTAGGATACCTTATATATGAACGCAATCAAAAATCCAACCGGTGTCAGTTACCGCATGGATCTGAATTTTTAAGTCAACTTGGCTATGAAAAAGTCCCGGATGACAGGTGTTTTCAAGAAGGACCATAGAATTACGTCGGTACTTGGCGCTTCGGCGCCTTAGTACCGCTACGTAAATTCTCTGAGCGAAAGCGTGTCCGCTTGAAAATTCCTATCAGCCGGGACTCTTTATTAGCAAGTTGACTCAATTAAACCTCCATTTCTCCTTCCCATCCTCGCTCTGTTGTGTTATAATAGTAAAGGTGTCACGTACTCATGTAACTGATGGGGAATGCAGTTACATCAAATATATTTTTATCCAGGGAGGAATTATACCATGGCTAACAGAATTATGTTAAACCAGACATCTTACCACGGCGCAGGCGCGATTGCTGAGATCGTAAATGAAGCAAAGGCCCACGGCTTCCAGAAAGCATTTGTATGCTCCGATCCGGACCTTATCAAATTCAATGTATCTACAAAAGTTACTGCTCTTTTAGAAGAGGCTGGTTTAGCTTACGAGATTTATTCCAACATCAAACCGAACCCGACAATTGAAAACGTACAGACAGGTGTTGAAGCATTTAAGGCTTCCGGCGCTGACTACATCATCGCGATCGGCGGCGGCTCCTCTATGGATACAGCAAAAGCGATCGGTATCATCATCGCAAACCCGGAATTTGAAGATGTCAGAAGCCTTGAGGGCGTAGCTCCGACAACAAAACCGTGCGTTCCGATCATTGCAGTTCCGACAACAGCAGGTACAGCTGCAGAAGTTACAATCAACTACGTTATCACAGACGTTGAGAGAAAACGTAAATTCGTTTGTGTTGACCCGCACGATATGCCGATCATCGCAGTTGTTGATCCGGATATGATGTCCTCTATGCCGAAGGGCTTAACAGCTTCCACAGGTATGGACGCATTAACACATGCGATCGAAGGCTACACAACAAAAGGCGCTTGGGAAATGACAGATATGTTCCATATCAAAGCGATCGAGATCATCGGAAGATCTCTCCGTGATGCAGTTGCAAACACACCAAAGGGTCGTGAAGACATGGCTCTCGGTCAGTACATCGCAGGTATGGGCTTCTCCAACGTAGGTCTTGGTATCGCTCACTCCATGGCTCACACACTCGGTGCAGTTTATGACACACCGCACGGTGTTGCATGTGCTATGATGCTTCCGATCGTTATGGAGTTCAACCAGGATTGCACAGGTGAAAAATATCGTGAGATCGCAAGAGTTATGGGCGTGAAAGGCGTTGACGAGATGTCTGTTGAAGAATACAGAAAAGCAGCGATCAATGCAGTTCAGCAGCTTTCCATCGACGTTGGTATCCCGACCGTTCTTGAGGCACTGAAAGAAGAAGATCTTCCGTTCCTTGCTGAGTCCGCATTCAACGATGCATGCGCACCGGGCAACCCGAAAGATGCTTCCATCGAAGATTTCATCGCACTCTTCAGAAAGATCATGAAATAATTAAATGTTCAAATATCAATGAGGATGTCCATCTGGGCATCCTCATTTTATTGGTTTCTCATTCAATTTTATCAAGGTCGATCTCATAGATCGCGGTTGGTCTTCCTCTTCCATTGAGATTGATACGATTGATCTGCACCGCGGCCCCATGTTCCACCAACTTTTTGAGAATTCGTGTCGCACTTCTGGGAGTAATATCCAGATAGAATACCAGATCACTTGCTGAAAACTCTTTCATTTGGCGGTTTTTCTGGAGCGAAAGGATCTTTTGCAGATTGATCGCCGCGATCCCAAGTTCATTGGCAATGCGAATGGTACGGGCATCCGGCCTTATCTGATAACTAATGGTCCGGTCTCCGCAAAGCGGACCGACCATATTCTCCTCTTCATTCACCAGATACGTATAATGATGCGGATCCATGACGGATTCACGGATCGCCAGACGAGCATGTTTATGGGCAGTCACGATATCATAACCGATTCCCCATCCAATGTGAGTTGAAAACGGAAGCACTTCATATAAATAGGACGTCAGAAAGCAGGTTGTATTGTTTGAAGTAAGTTTCTGAACTGTCGCACGGGAAGTTACCGCTTCAAAAGAATCATTGTCCCGTCGCAATACGAACACCATATTCTGCTCAGAATTGAACTTCTCTAATCGTTCTTTTAAGATCGAATACTCTCGTTCTGTCGGCCGGTCCTTGTTGATCCGGATCACACAGCACGCCGTCAGAGACTTTTCCATCTGAGCAATCTCAATATCATGCAGCAGGTTCAAAAATCCTTCCATGATGGTAGCCGGACACGGCTGAAACAAGATGTGGGGAATCCGTTCTTTCTCCATCCATTTTGCCAGATTCGTAACACGGGTCACAGCAATTTCCAGTTCTCCATTGTTCCACTTTTCACGATATCCATCCATCAGCCTGTCGTAAAAAGAATCGAAATCTTTTCTGTAATCAGAATAATCAAACATGATCTGAAGTTCCGGCATACGATCTTTCGGAAAAACTTCTCGAATGTATTTGACCATACGTCTGTCTTCCACTTCCAGACTAGCCGTATCAAAATATACACGATGAAAATCCAGGTGTGGATTTTGTGCCAGTAAACGTGCAACCAGCAGATAGACATCGCGGTCCTGCAT
>JAFOCX010000267.1 GCA_017380975.1 Lachnospiraceae bacterium | reverse complement strand
CAGATGCAGATTTTGAATCAGAAAAAATGATGTAGAAGATATCGAATGATTGAAAAAGGGGAGGAAGAGGAATGACATACACAGTTGTATTAAATGATTTACCGAAGAATTTGCAGCAGATGAAGGCGATGGAAGAAGCGTCATTAAAAGAACCACAGTATGCTGCCGCACTTACGATCGCAGCGTTAGCTATATATCCGATCGATAAAAATGCAGCATGTGAGATGCTGGAGTTCCTTCATGGACCGAAAGGTCTCTCTACATATGAAAAGCAGTTTATCGCAGATCGGTTCAGGGATAAAGACTATGTGCCGCGTTCCTATTTTGAAGGATCAACTCCGGAAAACGGATATGAACCGGTAAAACCGTATACGATCACATTTTTTGAAAATCCGTACAGCAGAGATCAGTTGAAAGACGGATACCTGACCCTGCATGTGAAATCCGGAGGATCTGACTCTGCGCGTCAGATCAAACTGCGTACTAAGCCGTCTACGGGACAGTGGTTTTTATGGGAGCAGTTCTTATTAGCGGACATCCGCAAACCGGTAAGTGCAGATCCGTGGGCGTAATTTCAAATAGTCGCAATTTTGCCAGAATGACAACGAAGGTTAATAACGTAAATGGAGGATAGATTTATGGCAGCTCAAGTAACGAATTATCAGTGTCCGGCTTGTACCGGCCCGGTACATTTTTCACCGGAAACCGGAAAAGTGGTATGTGATTACTGTGGTTCTACTTATGAACTGAAAGAAATAGAAGCACTTTATGCAGAGAAAGATGCGAAAGCAGCACAGGCGCAGGCAGAAGCAGAGGAAAAAGAGAAGGTTGAAGCTGCGGCAGAAGATACAGAAGATAAAGAACAAAAGGATGATGATCGCAATGGAACGGAATTTTCCGGTGATTGGGATATGACTGAGCTCAATAGCGACTGGGGAGCAGATGCAGAGGGAATGAAAATGTACAATTGCCCGTCTTGCGGAGCAGAACTGATCTGTGACAGCTCCACGGGCGCAACGTCTTGCCCATACTGCGGAAACCCGACCGTTGTTCCTGGACAGTTTACCGGTGCACTGAAACCGAACTATGTAATTCCGTTTAAAGTAGAAAAAGATGCCGCGATTGAGGCACTGAAGAAGCATTACAAAGGAAAAATTTTCCTTCCGGGAACATTTACATCCAATAACCATCTTCAGGAAATTAAAGGTGTGTATGTACCGTTCTGGATGTTTGACGGAAAGGCAGATGCATCGGCAACTTACAAAGCATCAAACACTTCCGTACATCGATCTTCAAATGAAGAAATAACAACAACAACGATTTTTAGAGTAAGACGCGGCGGAAATATGTCGTTTGAAAAGGTTCCGGTTGATGCTTCCACCAAGATGCCGGATGATTATATGGATTCTATCGAACCTTACGATTATAGTGAGTTAAAAGAATTTTCGACCGCTTACCTTCCGGGATTTCTGGCGGACAAATATGATGTGACTGTGAAAGAGAGTTGGAAAAGAGCGGATAAACGCTGTGAGACTACTGTGAAAGCAGCTCTTCGAAATACTGTGACCGGGTACGACAGTTGTGTCACGGAGCGCGAATGGGTCAACATGGAACGTGGAAAGGTTCATTACGCATTACTTCCGGTATGGCTCCTCACTACAAAATGGAATGGAAAGACGTTCCTGTTTGCTGTGAATGGTCAGACCGGCAGAACAGTTGGAGACCTTCCGGTCAGCAAAGGAAAAGTATGGGCAATGTTTGCAGGGCTGGCTGCAGGATTCAGTGTGGCAGGATCACTCATTGCAACACTGTTTATTTAAGGAGGGGACGAAGATGAAGAAATACATACATTTAATCTTAACGGTGTTTTTGATCGGAATGATGACCATCTCGTCTTTTGCGTCTGATATGTACGTGTACGATGAGGCAGGCCTTCTTGAGGCGGAAGAATTGGTATCTCTTGATGAAGAGGCAGCAGCTATTTCTGAAAAATACGGATATGGAATTTATACAATAATCGTAAGCGATTATCAGAAGTACAGTACCAGTGATGTCTTTACTACAGCGACAGAGATGTACCACGGACTTGGTCTGGGAGGCGGAGAAAACCGTGAAGGTATTCTTTTGATGCTCAGTATGGAAGATCGTGACTATGCAACCTTCTTCTATGGAGAAAACGTAGAATATGCATTTGATGAATACGGACAGATCCAGTTGGAAGATCAGTTCTTGGATGATTTCGCTGAAGACGACTGGTACAATGGTTTCGAAGATTATCTGGAAACATGTGACGAGTTTTTGGGCCTTGCTGCAGCAGGAAAGCCTGTGCGTGAAAGTCATGCGCCGGTGTATGTTGCTGTGATCGGCGTATCGATCGTAGTGGCGTTCCTCGTGACAAAAGGACTCGAAATGACCATGAAGAGTGTAAAAAAAGGAGGCAGTGCGGCTTCTTATGTGGCAGACGGAGGACTTCACTTGACTGTCAGCAATGATACATACGTAAATACGATCAGGACTCGCAGAAAAATCGAAAGTTCGTCAAAGAGATCAGGCTCCGGTTCCGGTTCACGTTCTCACAGCGGTGGAGGAGGTTCCGGTCGAAGCGGAAAGTTTTAGAAAGAAGAGAGTGATTCTGGTATCAGGATCACTTTCGTTCCATCAGCCATATTAATTTCCCGGGGAAAGGGCGGAGAAATCATGAAACTGAAACATATAGTATTAATGGTGGTGCTTATGGGAATATTTTCATTATTATTTGGATGTGGGAAGAACAATAAACCGATCGATGTTCCGATGGGAAATACGGCAGCTCCTGTTGATCAGCAAACGGAAACGGAGGCAATAGAAGCGATTGGACTTCCGGACGGTGCGTCCTTGACCGGATTGTATCTCTCGCGTCAGGGAATGGAAAAGGCGCCATATTATATCATGAAGACGACAGAGAACGGCACATTCATGAAAATATCTGACTTAAGTCCGGACGCTTACGAAATGTGGAAGGACGACGATACAGATGACCAGGTACAGCCTGCAGAATATTTTGGATTTATTGAGACTGTAAAGGATGTTGAGTATGCCAGTCTGGTATGTCTGGAAGATGAAACTCTGATTCGTAAAATGGAAGAAATTGTTGAAACATATGGTGTGCTGGCTTGGGATGGTTTTCATGAATCAGTTTCTATGCCTGGAGTTCTGGATTCCGGTGATAGTTACAATCTGTATCTGGAGCTTTCGGACGGAACGACCGTTACGATGGATGGCTATAATACGGCTCCAAAAGGTTTTGATGATTTTTATTCAGAAATAATTGAGGTTTTTCATAGCAACAGTGATTATTCCAGATATCTTGTGACTGATTTTAGTGCATCTCCGTGTATATATTTGGAGGTGGAACTGAGGGAAAAGGAATACTCAGATGTTTATTACCTTTTACGTCTTCGCGCTCAGAACAATCAGTGGTCCGTGATTTTAACTGATCCGGTTGGTGCAATATTAGAAAAAGGAACCGATATTTCCGATTATGGAGAAATCGAGGAATCTCTTCCATATGATCGGTTCTTAAGTATCATGTCAAAATATAATGTGGAATCCTGGAATCAGTATGATGAGAGAGAGTCAACTACAAAAGGAGATTTTGATATCACGATGTATTTTGAAGATGGAAAAGAGTTTTCTGCTCATGGAAACGTATATCCGAAGAACTTCGAGGCATTCAAAGAAGAATTTGTAAGAGAGATCTATGAGTATTATAAAGGCGTGTCCGGTGATTCTTGATAAATCCAAACTTTAGGGAAGAGGGGGATGACATGATTTCGAAACGAGTAACAATACTATTGGCAGTATCTGCACTGGCTCTGACTGCCTGTGGAAAAGAGAATACTGCAGTTGATGCATCCATTGATTTTGCGAAGTCGGAATCAGTCGCTCAGAATCTGCAGCAGGCGATGGCAGACATGACATCAGCCGCGGCAGAGACAAAAGAAGAGGGTAATACGAAGGTCGAGACGGAAATCGCAGCATTACCGGAAGTTGAGACTGTTGATACATTGGATGCAGATGATCTTATGGGAACTTGGCTGATGGTTGGCGGAGAAATCGAAGGAGATGTATGGGAAGCGATTCCGGGAAACTACGAAATTCTTTCGATTTCGCCGGGATCGAATCCGGTTGACGGAACGGAAATGATTTTTGTCGATATGGAAGCCAGAGATTACGAGGGATTTATCAATAAGTCCTTCTATCAGCAGAAAATCGAATCTTTGGACGAGCCGCTTTATGATGGATGCGGAAATGAAGCGTGGAGCGTCCGCATCGGTGATGAATCTGAGAAAAATGAAAACGGTTATCCGATTCATGAAGAGTATTATGCAACACTTTTGGATAAGAACACGTTGCTGCTGCAGCAGTATTTTACCAGCGATGGGGGACCCGGGGTTAGCTATCGGACATTTAAACGAGTATTTCCCGGAGAAGATGTGGAATATGTCGATTCACAGATCCTTCAGGAACAGTGGTCACAGGGGAATACGAGTATATGGGAGTTGGAGTCTTACATAGATGAAAATGGAAATGAATGCCCATTACCGTCGAATGTTACAGATCTATCGATTGAATCATCCGGCGAGATTAGCTGGACAGATCAGGAGCGATCCATCGATTTCGAATACCTTAGTGTCTGGGGGTATGGACGAGGAGGAAGCGTTCTTATAACCAGTGAAGATGGTTACAGTGCATGGTTTGCCGGAGCGGTTGCCAGAGATCATGAGAAGGAGCAGGATGGAAACGCTGCGCTAAAAATGCATTTATATCATGACGGCGGCTGGCTTTGCCTCAGAGAAGTGAAAGAGCCGGAAGTACCGATCCTGAATGTCATGAAAACCACTTTGTCAAGAGAGGAATATGAAAACAATGAAGTGATCTGTTCTTCAATCCGAGACAGTGTTCGCCTGAGTGATCAGGATGCTGTCTTGTATCCAAGACTTGTGCAAGCACTGGAACAACTGACAAAAGAAGATATTGAAACAATGGAGGATTCCCTGGCTGGTTCAAAAGAGACGTACGATGAAAATGATCCGGAGTTCCATTCGGAATTTGATGAAGAGATGCTGTTTGTACAGCGAGCAGATCGTCGGATTTT
>JAFOCX010000266.1 GCA_017380975.1 Lachnospiraceae bacterium | reverse complement strand
GGTGAGGAACAGTACCTTTATGATGATAAGGTATTGGAGGATTATAAGAGAAATCATAAGGGTGAATTTACACTTCAGAGATACAAAGGTCTTGGTGAGATGGACGCAGACCAGCTTTGGGAGACAACACTGAATCCGGAGAATCGCGTATTGAAACGTGTTGAGATTGAAGATGCGCGTATGGCCAGCGAAGTGACGGAGCTTCTGATGGGAAGCGATGTTCCGCCGAGAAGAAAGTTTATTTACGATCATGCGGATGAGGCAGAGATCGATGCTTAAGGAGTAACAAGACAATGGCAGAGAAGATACTGAGAACCGAATATTCCGAGGAGATGCAGAAAAGCTACCTGGACTATTCTATGAGCGTTATTACCGCCAGAGCGATCCCGGACGCAAGGGATGGCTTAAAGCCGGTGCAGAGACGTGTCCTTTATGATATGAGCGAACTTCATCTAAATCACGACAAACCGCATAGAAAATCTGCGCGTATTGTCGGTGATACAATGGGTAAATATCACCCGCACGGTGACAGTTCGATTTATGAGACCCTGGTAGTCATGTCCCAGGATTTTAAGAAGGGCATGGCTCTTGTTGACGGTCATGGTAACTTCGGATCCATCGAAGGAGATGGAGCCGCTGCCATGCGATATACGGAAGCAAGACTGAAAAAGTTTGCGGAAGAAGTTTATTTAAAAGATTTAGACAAGACAGTCGAATTTGTTTCCAACTACGATGAGACTGAAAAAGAGCCGGAAGTTCTTCCGGTTCGTGTGCCGAACCTGCTGATCAACGGTGCAGAGGGTATTGCGGTTGGCATGAGCACCAGCATTCCGCCGCACAATCTCGGAGAAGTGATCGATGCAGTAAAAGCATACATCGACAACCGTCTGCTGACCGTACAGGATCTGATGGAATATCTTCCTGGTCCTGATTTTCCGACAGGAGGCATCATTGCGAATAAGAGCGACCTTCTCCCGATTTATGAGACCGGTACGGGCAAGATCAAGATCCGCGGAAAAGTAGAAGTGGAGCTCGGAAGAAGAAAGACAGACCGCGACAAACTGGTTATTACAGAGATTCCGTATACGATGATCGGCGCTTCGATCAACAAGTTTCTTCAGGATATTGCGGATCTGGTGGAAAGCCGTAAACTTCCGGATGTTGTCGATATCTCCAACCAGTCCAGTAAGGAAGGTGTCCGTATCGTTCTGGAACTGAAGAAAGACGCGGATGTCAATAAAATCAAAAATATTTTATATAAGAAAACGAAACTGGAAGATACGTTCGGTGTTAACATGCTTGCCATTGATGACGGTCGTCCGGAGACGATGAATCTTAAACAAATTCTGAATACATTTCTGGAATTCCAGTATAAAAATCTGACCAAGAAGTACAACGTACTTCTCGATAAAGAACTGGAGAAGAAAGAAGTACAGGAAGGTCTTATCGAGGCTTGTGATGTGATCGACTTGATCATCGCCGTTCTTCGCGGTTCTAAAAATATGAAGGATGCAAAAGATTGTCTTATGACAGGTAATACTGCGAATATCAAGTTCCGTGTACCGGGATTTGAAGAAGATGCAAAACAGCTTCATTTTACAGAACGTCAGGCGACTGCGATCTTGGAGATGCGTCTTTACAAGTTGATCGGACTTGAAATCCTCGCACTTCAGAAGCAGTATAAGGAAACCCTGAGAAAGATCCGTGAATATCGCCATATTTTATCCAATCAGAAAAATATGGATATTGTCATCAAAGAAGATTTGGATGCCATCAGAGCAGAGTTTGCAGAACCGAGAAAGACAGTGATCGAAGACAGTGAACAGATTGTTTATGTTGAAGAAAAGGAAGCTGCCAAAGAAGTGATTTTTGTCATGGATCGTTTTGGATATTGTAAGACATTGGACAAGACAATATTTGACAGAAATGCAGAGTCTGTCAAGGCTGAAAGTGTTCATATGATGCCGATCATGACGGATGATAAGCTTTGTTTATTTACTGATATGGGCAATCTCCACCAGGTAAAAGTTTCAGATGTTCCGGCCGGAAAAGTTAAGGATAAAGGTATTCCGGTCGATAATATCAGTAAATTTGAAGGTGCGAAAGAAAGAATTCTTTTCTGCTGTGCTGCAAATGATCTGGCATCTAAAAAGTTCTTGTTTGCAACGGAGCAGGCACTTGTAAAAGTAGTATCCGGTGAGGAATTCGTTACTGCAAATCGTATGGTTGCAGCGACGAAACTGTCTGACGGAGACAAGGTGG
This sequence comes from Lachnospiraceae bacterium, assembly GCA_017380975.1. Classification (GTDB taxonomy): domain Bacteria; phylum Bacillota; class Clostridia; order Lachnospirales; family Lachnospiraceae; genus Pilosibacter. Next base: position 2,280 of record JAFOCX010000266.1, on the reverse strand, counting down.
CAGTTATTCGTGTTATCGATCAGGAATCGGAAATCGTTCTTCAATCAAAGGACGGTATGTTCCTGAAGTTCACAATGGATGAAGTTCCGCTCCTGAAGAAGAACACTCGCGGTGTAAGAGGTATGAAACTGGAGAAGAATGATACGCTCGAACAGGTATACCTTCCTGGAACGGAAACCATTATTATGTACAAAGAGAAAGAAGTCCATTTAAACCGTTTAAAATTAGCAAAACGAGACGGAAAAGGAAGTAAAAGGTCTTGATTTTTATCGGTTTTTGCGATAGGATAAGACCAATTCGATTTGCTATTAATTTAGCGTGTTAAAAGGAGTAGGGGTATGAATAAGAAATTAAAAGTAGGTATTCTTGGTGCGACAGGAATGGTCGGACAGAGATTTATCTCTTTACTTGAAGATCATCCGTGGTTCGAGGTGGTAACAGTTGCTGCCAGTCCTCGTTCCGCAGGTAAAACATATGAAGAAGCTGTAGACGGACGTTGGAAGATGACAACACCGATGCCGGATGCTGTAAAGAATTTAATCGTTATGAACGTAAACGATGTAGACGCAGTTGCTTCCACCGTTGATTTTGTATTCAGTGCCGTTGATATGTCCAAAGATGAGATCAAGGCGATCGAGGAAGCATATGCGAAAACAGAGACTCCGGTTGTATCCAACAACAGTGCGCACCGTTGGACTCCGGACGTTCCGATGGTAGTTCCGGAGATCAATCCGGAGCATATGGAAGTGATCAAATTCCAGAAGGAAAGACTCGGAACGACATATGGCTTTATCGCTGTTAAACCAAACTGTTCCATTCAGAGTTACGCTCCGGCGTTAACTGCATGGAAAGAGTTTGAGCCGTATGAGGTTGTGGCAACTACATATCAGGCAATTTCCGGTGCGGGCAAGAATTTCCAGGATTGGCCGGAGATGGTTGGAAATGTAATTCCGTATATCGGCGGAGAAGAAGAAAAGAGCGAGAAGGAGCCGCTTCGTCTTTGGGGTAAGATCGAAGACGGTAAGATCATTCCGGCAACAGAGCCGAAGATCACATGTCAGTGTGTTCGTGTTCCGGTGTTAAATGGTCATACAGCAGCTGCATTTGTTAAGTTCAGAAAGAAAGTAACAAAAGAACAGCTGATCGAAAAACTTGTTAATTTCAAAGGTGTTCCGCAGGAACTGAATCTTCCGAGCGCGCCAAAGCAGTTTATTCAGTATTTAGAAGAAGAGAATCGTCCGCAGGTCCAGATGGACGTTGACTTCGAGCATGGTATGGGTACATCCATCGGTCGTCTGAGAGAAGATACGATCTATGATTGGAAGTTTATCGGTCTGTCCCATAATACAGTTCGCGGCGCAGCCGGCGGTGCTGTTCTCTGCGCAGAGCTTCTTACAAAACAGGGCTTTATTGCTCCGAAAAGCGAAAGATAATTTGTAAATGACGGCCAGGGATCTGTTCTCTGGCCGTTATCGACTCAAATCCGAAACAGAAAGGATATGAATGGGTAAATCATTATTTATTGCAGAAAAACCGAGTGTTGCCCAGGAATTTGCCAAGGCTTTAAAGATTAACGGAAGGAAAAGTGACGGATACATCGAATCGGACAATGCGATTGTAACCTGGTGTGTCGGACATCTCGTGACAATGAGCTATCCGGATGCCTATGATCCGTCTTTAAAACGATGGAGTATGGATACACTCCCGTTTCTTCCAAGAGAGTTTAAATATCAGGTCATTGATGATGTAAAGAAACAGTTCAAAACAGTAAAAGGTTTGCTGAACCGTGCAGATGTGGATACGATCTATGTTTGCACTGACTCCGGACGAGAAGGAGAATACATTTACAGACTTGTAGAACAGGAAGCAAATGTAAAAGGGAAACAGCGTCGCCGTGTATGGATCGACTCACAAACGGAAGAGGAGATCATCCGAGGAGTTCGCGAGGCAAAGGATCTGTCAGAATATGATAACCTTGCAGCCTCAGCATACCTGAGAGCCAAAGAAGATTACCTGATGGGAATCAATTTTTCTCGTGTACTGACATTAAAGTACGGTCCTGCGGTCGCATCTTATTTACATGAAAAAAGAGCTGTTCTATCTGTCGGACGTGTTATGACATGTGTTCTCGGTATGGTCGTTCGCAGAGAAAGAGAAATCCGCAGTTTTGTAAAGACGCCGTTTTATCGTGTTTTAGGAACTTTTCACGTTCCGGGTACAGAGGATTCGACCATTTCCGCAGAATGGAAAGCAGTAGACGGTTCCAGATATTTTGGGACC
>JAFOCX010000033.1 GCA_017380975.1 Lachnospiraceae bacterium | reverse complement strand
GGGGAGTTGCCGACCGGACGAAGGGGATGGTTTAAAATCAGTTCCCTGCGGTGCATCTGTCGCATCCCGCTGCATCAGAAGATTCGCTCCTACGTATCTCCTGTTGCGGTAAGATTTCTGCAAAGGAGGTATTTTTTATGAAAAAACTACTTGCTTTGATTTCTGAATCCTACCATGAATTCAAAAAAGTAAGCACCATCACCTGCTGCGCCATGTTCGGAGCCATGTCGATCATCTTAAGCTACGTCGCTTCGATCCGTGTATCCGCAAACCTGAAGATCGGATTTGGCGCACTGCCAAATGAACTGGTAGACTACCTGTTTGGACCGGTTGTAGGCGCCTTCTTCGGCGGCGCCATGGATGTCTTAAAGTTCATCCTCAAACCGGACGGCGGCTATATGCCAGGCTTCACATTCAGCGCTATGCTGGCAGCATTTATCTACGGAATGTTCCTTTACAAAAAACCAATCAGCCTTCCGCGCATGCTGATCGCAAAATTCATTGTTGCGGTTGTCTGCAACATTATCCTCGGAACATACCTGCTGTCCACCATCAACGGAAAAGGCTTCATTGCTCTTCTTCCGGGACGCGTGATCAAAAATCTCATCCAGTGGCCGGTAGATTCGCTTATTTTCTATCTGGTAGCAAAAACATTGGAAAAAGCAAAAGTCTTCAAACTGATCAAATCATAACAACGCGAAAAACCGCCACAGATTGGAAGTCTGTTGGCGGTTTTCTTAAATTCCTTTTATCCTGTTCAAACCTTACGGTAACTGTCTGATTAATCTCCAAGTACGTTTACGATCTTGATCGGTTTACGATAGTTCCACGGAGAAACTTTGATGCCGTCCTCTTCGTTGGAAGCATGTACGATCATACCGTCGCCTGCATAGATCGCAACATGGTTGATCCTCTTTCCACTTCCGTAGAATACCAGATCGCCCGGGCGCATCTCTTCTGCGCTGATCACACGGCCTTCATTGCCCTGTGCTCTGGAAGAATGAGAAAGAGTCACACCTGCCACTTCTCTCATAATGTACATCGTGAAACCGGAACAATCTGCTCCTTTGTGCGGGTCAATGCCGCCCCACACATAACGGTTTCCGACAAATCCCATACCGCAGTTTACGATCTCTTCTCTTAACAGTTCAGACGCATCGATCACGACTTCTTCCACTGTCTCAGCCACTGTCGCAGCTGCATCGATCGTGTTAATATATCCTTCGTTCTCGCCGATGGTAACTTTCGCCCACTCACCGTCGATCACTTCAATAATTTCATATGTAGAGCCTTTGGAGGCCTGGCCAATTACAGAAGACTCGCTGTCTGCTTCTGTATAAACATCTGTCACTTCCGCTTCTACACGGACAACCATGGATGTGCTGGTCTGATATTCCGGATTTTCCTGATCCGCAAATGCTACGAGCGGAGCTGCTGTCATAAGCATAGTACATACAGAGAAAAGTCCGATGGTCTTCAAAAGTTTTTTAATCATTGTTACATTTCCTTCTTTATTTGTTACAAAATTGTTACGTTTTGTTACAGTTACATTATATAATTTGTTACAACTTTTGTCAACCTTTATCGGTCTCTTCATACATTTTTAACTATTTATGAAACCAAAAAATACCCGTCCACACGCCAAAACGCATGGACGGGCACCTCTTATTTTTTAAAGTTTTTTACGATCCAATAAACCAGGAAAAACATCATCAACGGTCCGGAAAAACGGATCAGCAATGCAAAAATACCGCCGATCAGCCGGAACACCAGAGACACGATCATAAACAGCAGCAGATATGCCAAAAGCTTCCAATACCATTTATTCAGATCGATATAGCGCATATTGGAGAACGGACTCTGCGTCTGACTGCTGCTTCCGCTGTCGCTGTAAGACTCCTGATAACTGCTCTGACGGCTGCTCTCATAACCGCCGTCTCCTGCACATTCTCCGGATGCCTCACAATGCTCAATGATCGTCTTTGCAATAATGAACGGCTCTCCAATCTCGTCAACAATTTCTTTCACCGAACGGCCCTTGGCCATCTCCTGTGAAAGGTAAGAGCCATAATAACTCACGTTATCTCGGATCACCGCCTCCGGAACATCTCCCGCAAGCGCTTCCTCCAGCTCTCTCAAAAATTCTTCCTTGCTCATTTACTTCTCCTATAATTTAAAATTCTCCTTCAGAACGCCGCCTCTGTAAGCCGCAACCAGCTCATAAAGGTCCTCGATCTGAGCTTTCAGTCTCTTACCGATATCAGTATCCGCAACCATCACACGCTTCTGCATACGCTCCACGATCTCCACCTTCGGAGTGCTCTCCTGATTCGGATCGAACGGTTTATGCTCTGCAAGCGCCAGATAATGGGAGTTGAAGATCAATGTATAGCCTGCGATACCGGTCTTCGGCTGATATGCCTTGGAAAGACCGCCGTCAATGACATACAGCTTACCATTGCCTTTGATCGGGCTCTCTCCGTCTTTTAACTTAACCGGAACATGACCGTTGATAATATGGGAACCTGTCACCGGGAGTCCGAACTCCTTCAGGATCTTATCGCAGATCTCCTCTTTCTGGCTCAGTTTATAATACGGATTCATATGCTCTTTATGTGTCGCCTTGTCTGCCACAAAATAGCTCTCGAACGTCGCCATCTTGTCCTTACCGAATACCGGAGACTTCGGACCGCACCATAAATACCATACAAAGTCCATGCACCATTCCTTCATCGGATCTCCATCCGGAAGGAAGTAAGCCATCTTCACGATATCCTCGATGTACTTCAGTAAACGTTTACCGGAATAAATGATACCGTTGATCTTTAATTCGTCAAACTCTCATAAGGGCCTCCTGGGTCCCCAGGGCACCGGCGGCCTTTGCATCCGCCCAGGGGTGGAGATCCGTCCCTTCGCCGTGGGCGGCACCGGGGTCCATAGCTTTTCCCGAACACAGCCCCAGGCCTATCCTACCCG
>JAFOCX010000265.1 GCA_017380975.1 Lachnospiraceae bacterium | reverse complement strand
TCGAAAGGAATCAAATAACTCCTTCTGCAGTTTCAGCCGTTCCCCCAGAATCAATGGCTGCACCTGAGCACGCTTTTGTATGGTATCATCAATGATCTGTGCAACTTCTTCATCGCTCATCTGGTGTTGATAGGAAAATCCCTGCATAATTTCATGTTTTAGTTCTTGTTTTAACTGAGCAAAATCTTCTATCCTCATGAACTCCACAGACCTCTCTGCCCTTTTAACAGGCCTCGAACAAAATCGCCCATATCTCCCCAAAGCAGTTCCTGCGGAAAATGTTCCATCCGTTTTGCACCGGTTACCAAAGGAACGTGAATCTTATGGACTTTCTCCTTCATACCGCGGCTTCCGAAATCATTGGCATAGTTCTCAAACTCTTTCAGTTTCGCCTGCGAAATCGGATCTTCCTTGATTGGCATATAGATCACATTGCACACCTCTAAGATCGGAAGCACCTGTCGGTCATAATTTCCAATATCCAAAACAATGGTCTCATAAACACTTTCCCGCAGCATCAAAGTCAGCAGCTCCGCCATCTCCGCCGCCGTTACGTGACTGTAATCATCCGGATATCGAAACGGAGGAAGCCACGCCATATCTCCCAGATAGTAAACGATCGAATTCAGTCTTAAGCCGTGAAACCGTCCCTGTTTGTAATAGTAGATCAAATCAGACATATCTCGCTTCCATTGCTCATCCCACAATTGTGAAAATCCTGTAAATGTGTCCAGCGAAATAAACAACACCTTCTCTTCTTTCGCCAGCAACTGTCCCATCGCCAGCGATAAACAGGTTTTCCCGCAACGGCCAACCGGGGAATACACTCCGATAATGCGTTTTTTCCGCTCTGCGAGTCCCGGGTTTGCTGCTTTCACTCCGGGAATCTCACAATATACTGCCATGATTTCCCGAATGATATCATCACCTGACTGATATTTATAGACAGAAGCTTCTTCGCGAATGCCATCCGCCTCCCGTTCTTCCGTAAGGTAAATCTTCTGAACCGTCTTCACATCCCGAATCTCTTCTTTTCCCACGGATTCCCCCGCCAAAAGCACATCAATTTCATGATCCTTGGCAAATTCCTCCAGCCGTTCCTTCGAAGTAAATGCCTGCGCTTTAAAAATTCCTTTTTCTTTTCGATTTACATAGTCCGACAATCGTTCCGCATAGAACGGATCCTCGTCATAAACCGCCATAATCTTCTTCATCCAATTCCTCCATTCCCCTTTTATCTTCGGAAAACTGCCGCCCAAAGACAAAATCCAATAAACAGATATGGAGCCAGTCTGATCTTGGTACCCATAAGTCCAAGATATCCACACTTCCAAACATTTGCCCGAATACTTTCCACAATCAAGGCCGTCAGAAATCCACAAACGATCATCTCTGCCCATTGCTGAACACCAAGAATTCCAACACTGATCGCTAACAGTTTGATATCACCTGCTCCCAGCATTCTGTACAAAAAAAGTACATAAAACACAGCACATGTGCCAAAGACATGTCCGAAGAAGCGTAATAACTCAAAACCGAATTCAAAAGTTTCGCAAGTGATTGAAAGTCTTATGACTCCGATCAGAACTCCTAATAAAATGATCCAATTCCTGATCTTACCTGTTTTTCAATCTGTCCAAGCGGCGAAAAAGAGTACAATAAATAAACCTGCCAATAAAAACAGTCACTCCTCCCGTAAAAATCCTGCCAAAAATAATCTTTTGGGGATGTTTGCCCGAATCTGGGCATCCGGCGAATCTGCCGGTAAAATATGTGCCAATTAGAAATGAGAACTCATCTCTGAATGTGTCCCTATTATCCTCGAAATCGAGCTGAAAGTCAATTTCGAATCTGTAAAATTCGACCCTTGATTTTCGTATACTTTTTACAAATCCGAATTTTACGATTTGTCAAATTTGCCTAATGACAAACCAAACCTCGCATATTCAACAAAAAAACGGATATACTACCAGTAATAAGAAATGTTGCCTGACAGGAGGAAAGGACTATGATCTTCCTTAAGAAAAAAGAATCTTCAAGAGAATTGGATGAACTGAAACGCCAGATCGAGATCAGCAAAATGGCCATCACGTCCGCACAAAACCAATTTGAACATGTCGTAGATCCGACTCTGATCGACTGCTATATTTATGAACTGAATGCAGCCCAGCTTCGCTACCAGTATCTTCTCCGCAATTTAAAATCCTGCGAACACTGATTCTCATCCCCTTTCCATTTCGATGAAATTTTGTTATTCGTTAGGAAAATGTAATACGTTCACTGTCCTTTTATGATATACTAAAGGCAGTGAACATTTTTCTTTCTATAATAAAATAAGGAGGATTTACATATGCAGACAATTCTTGTATGTGATGACGATAAACAGATCGTAGAAGCGATCAATATTTATCTGACAGGCGAAGGCTTCAACGTGATCAAAGCTTATGACGGATATGAAGCTCTCGATCTTCTGGCAGAAAACGAAGTAAATCTGATGATCGTGGACGTTATGATGCCGGGCCTGGACGGAATCCGCACGACATTGAAAGTCCGTGAAACCAGCAGTATTCCGATCATCATCCTGTCCGCCAAATCAGAAGATACGGACAAGATCCTCGGCCTCAATATCGGAGCCGATGACTACATAACGAAACCATTTAACCCGTTAGAACTGGTTGCTCGCGTGAAATCCCAGATTCGCCGCTACACACAGCTCGGAAATCTTGGCCAGCAGAACAATTCACAGGTTTACAAATGCGGCGGTCTTATGATCAACGATGATACAAAAGACGTAACCGTAGACGGAGACCCAATCAAATTGACTCCGATCGAGTACAATATTTTACTGCTTCTCGTAAAGAATGCCGGAAAAGTATTCTCCATCGACCAGATCTACGAAAAGATCTGGAACGAAGATGCCATCGGCGCAGACAATACCGTTGCGGTTCACATCCGCCACATTCGCGAAAAGATCGAGATCAATCCAAAAGAACCTCGCTACCTGAAAGTGGTCTGGGGTGTCGGATATAAAATTGAAAAGCAGTAAGGAGAGATGTTATGAGTAAACAACCGGCTACATTTTTCTTAAAGCGGTTCGCAGCGTTTCTTCATATTGTCTTTGCCTGTGTCGC
>JAFOCX010000264.1 GCA_017380975.1 Lachnospiraceae bacterium | reverse complement strand
GACAGTCTAACTCCGGTACCGGGATCAGAGAATGCGTGCGTCCCGCATAGAATCCTGCGATCGGCTGACCGTCTTTGCCTGTTCCGATCGGGAACTGAGCCTTGTTACGGTATCGCCACGGATGTTCCATACCGATGATCGATTCCATCGGAATTTCTTCCATACCGCCGATCCTCTTCAAGTGATTATAGACTTTCTTCTCTTTAAACTTCAGCTGCTCTGCGTAATCCAGCTCCTGCATCTGACAGCCGCCGCATGCGCGCGCCACCGGACACTTCGCCTCTACGCGGCCCGGTGCCGGTTCCAGCACCCGCACCAGTCTCGCAAAACCGTAATTTTTCTTCATCTTCATCGCAGATGCTTCGATCACATCTCCGATCAGTGCATCTTTCACGAACCAGATATATCCGTCCAGCTTACCGATACCGGCTCCGTCCTCGCTCATATCCTCGATCGTGATCACAAATTTATCGTTTTTCTTAATTTCCATTAGAACTCACTCGTCTTTCTGATATTGCTCTCCATGAAACGATTGTAACCAAGCCAGCCGTTGTTGTCGCCTGCGCCGCGCAGGATCTCTGTCATGGTTTCCAGTTTTGCATCCGCATTGTCTGCCAGATTCAGCGCCATGGCCTCGATCAGAGCCGGTTTCTTCGGAGAACCGTACTCCAGCTCGCCATGATGAGCCAGCACACAGTGCACCAGTTCATTCTCTAACTTCTTCGGGAAACCAGCGATCTTCGCAGCTCCCTCCTGAACCATCTGTGCACCGATGATGATGTGACCGATCAACTGACCTTCATCTGTATAATCATTTTCCGGGAAGGAAGAAAGCTCCTTCACCTTTCCGATATCGTGGAACATCGCAGCTGTTAAAAGCAGATCGCGATTCAGATTCGGGTACTGCTTGCAGAAGAAATCGCACATTTTCACAACACTCAGTGTGTGCTCCAACAATCCGCCCACGAAACCATGGTGCACACTCTTCGCTGCAGAATGGCTGCAAAATGCCTTCATGAATTTCTGGTCATTTACAAAATAACCTGCTGCCAGTTTTCTCAGATGCTCGTTTTTGATGGTTGTAATGTACTGTCCCAGCTCGCGGACCATCGCATTGATGTCCTTCGTAGTCATCGGAAGATAGTCGCCCGGATAATATTCACCCTCATCCGCAACGCGCACGCGGCGGATATTTAGCTGAAACGCACCCTGGAACATGGTCACGTCCGCATCGATGAAAATATAATCCATCGCGCCGAACTCTCCGATTCCCGGAGAACCGAGATCCCAGATCTTACCGTCAATTGTTCCTGTTTTATCCTGTAATGTAACAGATCCATACTCTTTTCCATTCTTTGTCAGTGCGATCTGTTTTGTCTTGCAAAGATACACATCTGACACATGCATTCCCTCGCGGAATGTCTCAATATATTTCATGATAAATCTCCTTCCGATTAACTCATGAAGCCAGGCAAAACTACCTGGCTCCGATTGTCATGTGATATTCTATCTCTTTGTACCCGTTAATTCCTTTTCTCTGAATGACCACCGTGATCTCGGCTCCGCTCTCCATGCTCTCCATCACACTCTGGAAATCGCGGATCGTCTTGATCTGCTCACTCTGAATCTGTGTCAGAATGTCGCCGTTCTGGATACCTGCCTGATACGCAGGTCCCTCTGCGATCGACTCCATGATGTAAATTCCTTGCGGAATTTCATTCTCCTGCATGGTCTCGTTTACTTCCTGACCTTTAATGCCGAGGTATGGGATCGCGATCCCGTTGCCCAGCTTCTGCAGGTTTCCTTTGTATTCAGAGATGGACATGACTAATGTACCATCTGTTTCTTCTTCTGTATCAAATAAGGCGGATGCCCAGCCTACAAGCTGACCGGACAGATTCAGGAAGAAGGTTCCTGTTTCCTTATTGCACTCAATATCTGTATAAATGACGCGTGTCTGACCGTCTGTCATCTGTACACCGGATGCGATGTATGTGACGCTTCCGTGTTTCACAGAATGTACTCTGCCTGCCGGACTTCCCACTGCAACGATCAGATCTCCTGTCTGAACAGAATAAGAATTGCCCAGTTCCATCGGTTCGATCCATTCTACCGTCGTTGTCTCCAGCTCCGCCGGATTTACACCGATCGTCGCCATACCTGCAACCGTATCTGTCTGTTTTACCCAGGCTGCTGCAGAAGCTCCGTCTCCAAAACTGATCTTCAGCGCATCTGCATCTTCGATGGCGTGTTCTTCTGTCAGGATCACGATCTCTCCTGCATTGACCGCCAGGATCACACCTGCAAACTCGCCTGTGCTTTCCACCGGATTGTCAAACCAGTCTTTTTGATGTTTTACTGCCGAAACGGTAACAATGCTCTTATCTGCATCTTTCGCGATCTCTGTAAGAACCTGATTGAAGCCCTTGACCTTCTCGATCGTCCAGCCATCCTGTCTTAACTCCTCTCGCACCATTCTGCGAATGGACTCTTCCTCATCCTCCGAAGGCTGTTCCGGCTGCGGCTGTGTTTCCGGAGCAGTGGATTCCATGGTCTCCATGACTGCTGTCGTATCCGGCTCTGTGTCCTTCTCGATCGTGATCGGAGTGCTCGGTGCGGTTGTCTCTTTTCCAAGATACTTTTCCGCAAACGGAATGGAAATCACAAAACTCACTGCAGAAATAATTCCCAAAATGACCGCAAAAAGAACAAGGCAGAATGCTCTTCCTGCCCTACGGCTTTTCGTTTCTTTCGGTTTCACGATTGTTTCTCGCATAAAGTTTTTTTCATTTGGCGAACCTGTCATTTCCCTACAGCTCCTCTCTTCATCATTATAATTTTTTTAACGGTATTATGCAAGGAAAATGTGCTGCCCGCGGGTGAAAAAGTCCGTGTAGCATTGTCGCCCTCTTTATGGTATACTCGTATCGTATAAGAAAGGATTTACGTGTATGAATCAAAAAGTTTTAAAAACATTAGAATACTACAAGATTATAGAGAAACTGACTGACTATGCAGCATCGGAGCCGGGCAAAAAGCTTTGCCGCGAACTGGAACCGTCCGCAGATTTTGATGAGATCGTTCAGGCGCAGACAGAGACTGCGGATGCGGTAAACCGCGTTCGTATGAAAGGTAATCTTTCTTTTGCAGGTGTCCATGATGTACGCGATTCCTTAAAGCGCCTGGAGATCGGAAGTTCCCTGAGCATTCATGAACTTCTTTCCATCAGCTCTCTCCTGACATGTGCCAACCGTGCGAAAGCTTACGGCCGCCATGCAGAAAACACCGAGCTTCCGGACGATTCCCTGGATGGCATGTTCCGTGCACTGGAGCCGTTGACTCCGATCAACAGTGAGATCACCCGCTGCATCATTTCCGAAGAGGAAGTGGCTGACGATGCGAGCCCGGGTCTCCGCCAGGTGCGCCGCCAGATGAAAGTCATCGCAGACCGCGTGCACACACAGCTGAACTCCATTTTAAATTCCAGCCGCAGCATGCTGCAGGACGCCGTGATCACCATGCGTGACGGACGTTACTGCCTTCCGGTCAAGGCCGAGTACAGAAGCCAGTTCAATGGTATGATCCACGATCAGTCCTCCACAGGTTCCACCTTATTTATGGAACCGATGGCGATCATTAAACTGAACAATGAGATGCGCGAACTGGAGATCAAGGAGCAGAAAGAGATCGAGATCATTCTCGCATCCTTAAGTCTGGACCTGACTCCGTATATTGAGCAAATCACAACAAACTATGAACTTCTCGCAAAACTGGACTTCATTTTTGCGAAAGCGGCTCTCGCGAAACATTACAACTGTTCCAGACCGAAGTTCAATAAACGCGGATATATCAACATTAAAGACGGTCGTCATCCGCTTCTGGATCCGAAGAAGGTTGTTCCGATCAATGTATATCTCGGAAAAGACTTCGATCTTCTGATCGTGACCGGTCCGAATACCGGCGGTAAGACGGTCTCCTTAAAAACTGTGGGCCTGTTCACACTCATGGGACAGTCCGGTCTCCAGATCCCGGCATTTGACGGTTCGGAACTGGCAGTCTTTGATGAAGTATTTGCAGATATCGGAGATGAGCAGAGCATCGAGCAGAGCTTAAGTACCTTCTCCGCTCACATGACCAATATTGTAAAGATCCTCGACAAAGCAGACAGCAATTCTCTCTGCCTGTTCGACGAGCTTTGTGCAGGAACCGATCCGACCGAGGGTGCTGCCCTTGCGATCGCGATCCTGTCCTTCCTCCACAACATGAAGTGCCGCACCATGGCAACCACTCATTACAGTGAGCTGAAAGTATTTGCCCTGACCACAGGCGGTGTAGAAAACGCATGCTGTGAATTCAACGTAGAAACACTGAGCCCGACTTACCGTCTCCTGATCGGTATCCCGGGTAAGAGTAACGCATTTGCCATTTCCAAGAAACTGGGACTTGCAGAATATATCATCGACGATGCGAAAGGCAGACTGGAGTCCAACGACGAGCAGTTCGAAGACCTGATCGCCAACCTGGAAGCCAACCGCGTGACCATCGAAAAAGAGCGTGCTGAGATCGCAGAGTACAAATCTGAGATCGCACGATTAAAGAAGAGCCTTGAGCAGAAAGAGGACCGTCTCGACGAGCGTAAGGAAAAGATCATCCGCAATGCGAATGAAGAAGCTCAGAAAATCCTCCGTGAAGCGAAAGAAACTGCGGACCAGACCATCAAGCAGATCAACAAACTGGCCCAGGGTGCAGGCGCAGGAAAAGGAAAAGAGCTGGAAGCTGAGCGTACCAAGATCCGTGAAAAACTGGATAAGGTGGATAAGAATTTAAGCCTGAAAAATGAGAAAGGTCCGAAGAAGATGATCTCTCCGAAGAAGATCAAGATCGGTGACGGCGTAAAAGTTCTCTCCATGAATCTGAAAGGTACCGTAAGCACGCTTCCGGACGCCAACGGAAATCTCTTCGTCCAGATGGGTATCATGCGCTCCCGCGTGAATATCAAGGATCTGGAAATGCTGGATGAGCAGGCAGTTTCCGGACCGGGTCTGGAAAACCTGAAGCGCACCAACAACACAGGCAGCGGTAAGATCAAGATGTCCAAGTCCTTCTCTGTTTCTCCGGAGGTCAACCTGATCGGTATGACTGTAGACGAGGCGATCCCGGTGCTGGATAAATATCTGGATGATGCATACCTGGCGCATCTTCCGAACTGCCGCGTGGTACACGGCCGCGGAACCGGAGCATTAAAAGCCGGTGTCCACAGACATTTAAAGAAACTGAAATATGTAAAAGAATTCCGTCTGGGCGACTTTGGTGAAGGCGATACAGGCGTGACCATTGTAACATTCAAGTAAAGGAGGTTATTCCCCATGGTTGATAAGCAGAGAATCCTGATCGTAGACGACGATGCCAACATCGCGGAACTGATCTCTCTTTATCTGATGAAAGAATGCTATGAAACTCTGATCGTCGGCGACGGCGAATCTGCACTCCGCGAGTTCCCGAACTTTAAGCCGAATCTGGTCCTTCTGGATCTGATGCTTCCGGGAATCGACGGATACCAGGTCTGCCGAGAACTGCGCATTTCCTCCCAGGTTCCGATCATCATGCTCTCCGCAAAAGGCGAGATCTTCGATAAAGTTCTGGGACTGGAGCTTGGCGCTGACGATTACATGATCAAACCGTTTGACTCCAAAGAGCTGGTTGCCCGCGTAAAGGCAGTTCTCCGTCGTTATCAGGCAGCTCCGGCTCCGACTCCGTCCACGCCTAAACAGCAGGGTGAGTTCGTGGAGTATCCGGATCTGATCGTAAACCTGACCAACTACTCCGTCCTCTATAAAGGACGCTCCGTTGATATGCCTCCGAAGGAACTGGAGCTTCTCTATTTCCTGGCAGCATCTCCAAACCAGGTGTTCACACGTGAGCAGCTGCTGGATCATATCTGGGGCTACGAGTATATTGGCGACACCAGAACGGTCGACGTTCACATCAAACGTCTCCGCGAAAAGATCAAAGACAACGACTACTGGTCCCTGGCTACGGTTTGGGGTATCGGTTATAAATTTGAGGTCAAACGATGACAAAATCTCTTTACAGTAAATTGATCCTTGGATATTTGCTGTTTGGACTTTTGGGATTCATCATCATTGCGACCTTTTCTTCCCATGTCACAGAGCTGTATCTGGTCGAAGAAATGGCCAACACCATGTACGATGAAGCCAACCTTCTGGCCTCCACATACAGCGATATTTATCAGGGAAAAAATGTCAGTCTGGCGACAGCCAAACCTCAGTTGGATGCTGTTGCTACTTATCTAAAAACACAAATCTGGGTGATCGACAACCGCGGAATGGTGATCGCAGAAACCAATCCTGCATCCCATGTGGGAATGCTGATCGATGGATTTGATCCTACTGCGACCGGAAATCATTTCTACATGACCGGACAGTTCTGG
>JAFOCX010000263.1 GCA_017380975.1 Lachnospiraceae bacterium | reverse complement strand
ATCGTCTCCACACCGGACAAGGTTCCGACGGAATCCTCAATCTCTTTTACAACCAGTTCTTCCACGTCCTCCGGGCTGGCTCCCGGGTAAATCGCACTGATGATGAGCATCGGCATGTTAATCTCGGACATCAGTTCTAATTTATTGGATGTAATGGACGTAAATCCAAATACGATCAGACACAGAACCACGATCAGAGTCGTGACCGGTCGCCTTAAGGCGGTTTTCGTTAAACCCATAAATCACGCCTCCTTCTTATTCTGCAAATTCTGCCACAACGGATGCTCCGTCATAAAGTTCTCTTGTCCAGGAAACAATGACCTGATCATCATAATCCAGACCGGATTCGATCTCGATCTTCTCTGCATCTACAAGACCATCCTCAACAAACACTTTCTTTGCGAGACCGGACTCTGCATCATATGTATATACAAATGCTTCGCCGTCATCATAGTTTACACAGTTTGCCGGAACCGTCAAAACATCCTCTGCTTTCTGTGCTGTCACGTAAAGTTTTACCATGCTTCCGTTGGCAATTCCCTCTGCATCTTCCAGAGCTGCTTTTGCCATGAAAAGACCGGTCTGCATATCGACCATTGTGCCTACTTCTGTGATCGTGCCATGGTACTCCAAACCGTTTTTCTCAACTGTAAACGGATCGCCCACTTTGATTCCCTGCTGTACACGCTCTGTTACAGCAAAATTCACCGTCTTGCTTCCCTCGCTGGAGATCACACCGACCATACCTGCGCTCAGCATATTTTTTTCTACCACATTGAAGGACTCCAGACGACCGCTGATCGGCGCTTTTACCACGGTTGCGTCCATCTGCGCATCATAAGCCAGCTGCAGGCCCTTGACCTGAAGCTTCGCAGCTTCTACACCGCTTTTCACCTGTTCATAAGCCTGAGCCGCAATATCTCCGCTTTCATAGAGCACCTGCATGCGGTTCAGATTGGTCTGCGCATCCTGAAGCTGGATCTTCGCAGCATCCAGCTGAATTTTCGCAGAATCCAACTGAAGATTATCAATTTTAAATAACGCCTGATCTTTCTCTACATAATCGCCAAGCTTTGCGTAAACTTCCAGTACTTCACCGGAACCGGTTGCGATCACATACACGCTCTCCTCCGCTGTCACAGTTCCTGTCAGACCTGTCTGCAGTTCAACCGTTGCCTTTACCGGATTCTCCACTCGCACAGTCGGATCCGGGATCGCTTCCATCACTGCTTCTTCCTGGTTCAATCTAAAAAATACTGCTGCTCCGAGTGCGCCAACGACAACAGCGCCTCCTAAAAACTTTCCGATCTTTCCCATATCATTATCCTTTCTATCCGTTTCCTATTCTTCCGTCCGTCTCGGATATGCGCCAAAACACAACAGTCTCATCTTCCTCTGATAAGAGGTCTTGATCTTCTCAGGTTCTTCCGCATTTGTAAAATACGTTTTCAATGCCAGGATCAGCGCCGCCACATGGAGCTGCATCAGTCCTTCAAACGCTTCTAATTCCAGCTTGCAGACCTGTTCATCCACCAGTTCATACAAGGTCTGGATGTGTTCCATGACAGCCGTCTCCATCTTGTCTCCCGCAGAAGATGCCTCCTGAAAATGCTCGGAAAAATAATTTCCTTTCATCATATTTCCAACGATCTCTACCAGTCCTTGATCTGCAACCCACTGAATTGTATGATCCAGAACCGCATCAAATACTGCCCAGAGGTCACCTTCCCTTACTTTCAGTTCCGTAATATAAAACTGCTGATAACTGGCCACAAAATCTCCAAGCAGCCATCTGAGGAGATCGTGCTTATCTTCAAAATAAGTATAGAAGCTTCCTCTGGAAATTTCTGCGCTCTGAATGATCTTATTGATCGATGCTTCTTCCGGAGTCACACGCTTAAATTCCTGGATCGCTGCATTTCGTATCGTATCTGCCTTCGCTTTCGGTAATCGAAAAAAACGTTCCGATGGCATACTCAATCCCTCCTTTTTCAGATGTCAAAACACAAAAAGATGACACCCCGTCATCATTATATGACAGGTTGTCATCTTTATCAAGAATTCCCTTTAAGAATTTATATAGATTTCAGATTTCCCTTAGAAGTTGTACGGTTCGATCGGCTTTCCTGCCAGGATCTCCTCATAATCCTTCAGATTTCTTGCAAGAAGTTCCGGTGTATTTAAACCATATGGACATTTGCTTGCACACTGATTGCAGTGTAAGCAGTCTTTGATCTTCATCATCTTCGCCTGAGCTGTCTCGGAAAGGTGACCTGCGGACGGAGAACGACGGAGCAGCAGAGACATTCTCGCACATGTGTTGATCTCAATGCCAACCGGACACGGCATACAGTATCCGCATGCACGGCAGAAGCTTCCGTATAACTGCTTTCTGTCTGCCTCGATCAGAGCTTTGATCTCGCCATCCATCGCCGGTTCATTCTTCATGTGGCTTAAGAATTCATCCAGCTCGTACTCTCTCTGTACGCCCCAGATCGGAACCACATTGTCAAACTGCGCCTGGAATGCATATGCTGCGGCAGAGTTTGTGATCAGACCGCCGGACAGTCCCTTCATCGCGATAAAGCCCATATTGTGCTCTTTACATTTCTTTACCAGTTCGATATCCGCATCACTGCAAAGATAGCAGAACGGGAACTGCAGTGTCTCATAAAGACCGGAGTCAATGGCCTCATTTGCCACAGACTGACGGTGGTTTGTAATACCGATGTGAAGGATCTTACCCTGCTCTTTTGCCTTTAATGCAGCCTCGTAAAGACCATACTGGTCATCCGGCTTCGGGCAGAACGGCGGGTTGTGGAACTGATACACATCGATGTGGTCCGTCTTTAACTTTGTTAAAGAAGTCTCCAGATCTTTCCAGAAATCATCCACGT
>JAFOCX010000262.1 GCA_017380975.1 Lachnospiraceae bacterium | reverse complement strand
GGGATATGGTGTGGAAAAAGAGACCGGAAGCCCACTGTTAGAACCGGTTCTGACCTATCAGATCATCCTTCCGGAAGGATACGATGCACATACGATGCTTAAGAATCTTCGCCTGTTGGAAGAGGAAGATCCGCAGCTTCATATTGTATGGAATGAGGTGCTGGCGGAAATCCAGGCACAGGTTATGGGTGATGTGCAGATGGAAATCTTAAAGAGCCAGATCAAAGAACGGTTTCATGTCGATGTGGAATTTGGCAGCGGTAATATTGTATACAAAGAAACAGTTGCAAGACCGGTGGAAGGAGTCGGACATTATGAGCCTCTGCGTCATTATGCGGAAGTCCATCTTCTCATGGAACCGCTGGAACCGGGCAGCGGTCTGGTTTTTGATGCAGACTGCAGTGAGGATGATCTGGCACTCAACTGGCAGCGCCTGATCATGACTCATCTGGAGGAAAAACGTCATCGCGGCGTGCTGACCGGATCGGAGATCACCGATATGAAGATCACAATTGTGGCCGGTCGTGCGCATTTAAAACATACAGAGGGTGGAGATTTCCGCCAGTCTACGTATCGTGCTGTTCGTCAGGGATTAAAAGAAGCCGGCTGCAGATTATTGGAGCCGTATTATGCATTCCATCTGGAAGTGCCGGCAGAGTCCATTGGCCGCGCGATGGCGGATATTGAGCGCATGCAGGGAAGATTTGATGCTCCGAGGCAGGAAGGGGATATGGCGATCCTGGAAGGAAGTGCACCGGTTGTCAACATGCGTGACTATCAGAGAGAAGTCATTTCTTATACAAAAGGACGCGGCCGCATGACCGTCAGCCTGAAAGGATACGAGCCTTGTCATAACGAGGCTGAGGTGGTTGCTCAGATCGGATATGATTTTGAGATGGATCTTCAGGATCCGGCCGGCTCTGTGTTCTGTGCACACGGTGCGGGATTTGTCGTTCCGTGGAATGAAGTGAAAAATTATATGCATGTGGAAAGCCCGCTGGCGAAGCGACGTGCGGCAGGGATTGATCTGCCGGCGGATGTGAAAGAAACACAGCAGGAATGTGGGCGTGTGATCGGAGCAGGAAGCATCAACGGAAGTTCGAGACTTTCCGAATCCTACTATGAAGACAAAGAGCTGCAGGAAATCTTTTTCAGGACCTACGGTGAATCCAAGCGTCAGAAGCAGCAGGCGGCAGGTGAGTCCAGACGTGTGATCCGACCGGAAAACCATGGCAAAAATAGTCCGTCGAAAAAAGAAGAGGATTTTGATGCAGAATATCTTCTGGTTGACGGTTACAACATTATCTTTGCATGGGAAGAACTAAATGAGCTTGCAAAGATCAATATTGACGGTGCCAGATATCGTCTGATGGACATCCTCTGTAATTATCAGGGATATAAGAAATGTATTCTGATCGTTGTATTTGATGCGTACAAAGTGACCGGAAATATCGGAAGTGCAAGTAAGTATCACAACATTAACGTTGTATATACAAAAGAAGCCGAGACTGCGGACCAGTATATTGAAAAACTGGCCCATAAGATCGGCGGAAAATATCGTGTGACGGTTGCTACTTCGGATGGACTGGAACAGCTCATTATCCGAAGCCAGGGATGTCTCCTTCTGTCAGCGAGAGATTTAAAAGAAGAAGTAGAGTACGTCAATGCTTTGATCGCAGAGGAAAAGGAACGCGTGACGACGGGACCGAAAAACTCCGGAAAGAACTATCTGTTATCCCACGCGGATGCAGAAATGAGAGAATATTTTGAAGAAGTGCGGCTGGGAAAGATTCGGCTCGATGAAAAATAAAGAGAGATTCTTGATAATGAGAACTGTACATTTGTTTGATAATTATCAAAAATTTTGTGGTATAATTTGTACTTTTTTATGTACAAAAAAAGAAAATCGGACGACTTGCGAACAGAGTATTAATATTTTGACCAAATTTGTGATATATACACTCAAAAAATTAGGTAATTGTTGACAAAAAACCTTGCTTAGCGTATACTGTAAACTATGGTATATTGATTTCTTCATTTTCATTTACCAACATGCTAAAAGGAGGGGAAAATCATGGGACGTTCAAAAGCAGAATTGAAAAAAGCTGCTTGTGAAGCGATCGACAGAAACCGTGAAAAGATCATTGAGTTGGGGGACTCGATCTTTGCAGAACCGGAGCTTGGATATAAGGAGTTTAAAACTTCGAAGAAATTTCAGGCGGCGATGGATGAACTTGGTTTCCAGTACGAGAGCGGCGTAGCGATCACCGGTGTTATCTCTACTCAGAAGGGTAAAGAGAGCAAGATGAAAGTTGCGTTAATGGGCGAACTCGATGCAGTTGTTGTTCCGGATCATCCGTGTGCAGATCCGCTTACAGGCGGTGCACATGCTTGTGGACATAACTGTCAGATTGCCAGTGTCGTAGGTGCAGCAATCGCGATCAAAGAAGCCAACCTGATGGAAGACTTATTTGGCGATATTGCTCTTATGGCAGTTCCGAGCGAGGAATTCGTTGAGCTTGAGTTCCGTAACAAGCTGAGAGAAGAAGGTAAGATCTCTTTCCTTGGCGGCAAGCAGGAATTCGTGAAACTCGGGGTTATGGACGATGTAGACGTGATGGTGATGCAGCACACCGATTCCTTCGGTGACGGTCAGATCCAGGCGAATGCAGGAAGTCCGGCAAACGGTTTCGTTGGCAAACTTGTCAATTATATCGGTAAGGAAGCGCATGCAGGCGGTGCACCGCATATGGGCATCAATGCATTAAACGCTGCTGAGCTTGGTATGATGGCGATCCATGCAAACCGTGAGACATTCCGTGACGAAGACCACATCCGCGTTCATCCGATCATCACAAAAGGCGGCGATTTAGTAAACATCGTACCGAGTGATGTTCGTATTGAGACATACGTAAGAGGCGCAAGAACAGAAGCGATTCTTGACGCTAGTATGAAAGTGAACCGTTCCCTCGAGGCAGGTGCTTACGCAGTAGGCGCGCAGTGCAAGATCACAGAACTTCCGGGTTACCTCCCGGTTCTTCCGTATCCGCCGCTCGCTAAGTTAATGTGTGACAACCTGGGCGAGATCATCGGTCACGACAGAGTAGAACAGGTAGCCGG
>JAFOCX010000261.1 GCA_017380975.1 Lachnospiraceae bacterium | reverse complement strand
TTTCGTGCCCCTAATCGGTGTTATTTGGATTTGAAGTCATTATTCCTCTCTTGATGGCTAACTAATTTTCATATATTCACGGTGGTAATAGGATTTTGACTTCGTCAAGGCCGTTGCCCGACCAAGAGGCTTGAAGGTTTTTTCATGATTGATTGGCCAGAATATAATAGAATCTTTGTAGAAATCGTATATACACTCATTTTTGTTGCAACGTGATTGGATTCTTGTGCCACTATTATGATCAAAGATCCAAGCCGACAAGTAAACTTCCCCTATTTGATTAGCCACAAATACTTCCACAAACAGAAAAAATCCCAGATTGGCAGGTTTTTCAAAATTCCTGCCACCCTGGGACTCTTTATAACCAAGTAGACTCAATGAAATATCTATACAATTTAGTTTCACCCTCGAATCTTCTGATATTGAGAATTTCGAATAATTATGGTATGATTAGCAAAGAATAAACATCGACAATTGTTCGATCAGTGATGGAGGCAAGAACTATGGAAGATAAGAAATTTAATGTGCTGAGCCCGGAGGAATACCTTGCAAACAATCCGTTTATGCAGCATAACCATATGTATATTACAGAGATCGGTACGGAGACAAGTGAGATCCGCATGGAGGTACATCCGGATGGATTAAACATCATGGGACAGGTTCATGGCGGACTTCTTTATTCCCTGGCTGATGTGGTGACAGGTTTAACTGCTCGTGCAGACGGAAGAAAATATGTGACACAGAGTGCCCATGTAAACTTCATTGGAAATGTATCCGCAGGTCTGATCATTGCAAAAGGTGATATCGTAAAGCGTGGCCGTTCTATCGTAATCGTGCGCGGTATTGTTACAGATGAAAACGGAAAACTGCTTCTGGAAACAACAACCAATATGTTCTGCCTCAGTAAGTAAGGAGAATACAGGACAAAGTCCAAGGGGGAAATACCTATGACAAATATTTTATTAACCCTGCTTGCCAGTCTGGCAGGAGGTATGTTGTTCTTGAAACTGAAAGTTCCGGGAGGCGTTCTGGTAGGCGGTATCATTGGAACCACCGTTCTTTCCATGACAACCGGAATGGCGGAAATGCCTTTTACTGCGCGACTGATCGCCCAGATCATTGCAGGTGCATTTATCGGAAGCTCCGTTGACCGTGAAGATCTGAAAAAGATGAAGACCATTTATAAACCGTTCCTGATCGTAATGGCATCTCTGCTGGTTGTCAATCTGACAGCCGGAACTCTGGTTTATAAATTTGGTCCGCTGGATCGCCTCACATCATTTATGTGCTGCGTTCCGGGCGGAATGTCTGACACTCCGCTGATCGCATCCGAACTCGGCGCTCAGATGCCTCCGGTTGTGATCATGCAGTTCGTCCGCATGGTAGTTGGTATCGGTGTATTCCCGGGACTGATCTTATTTGTGACAAAGAGCGAAGGTGAGATCGTATCAGAAAAGACTGAGAATGTGACCACAAAGAAGAAAGCAGCAAGCTCCGTTCCGGTAACAGTCGGAACGCTTCTTCTTGCCGGTGTCTTCGGTGTCATCGGAAGAAAACTCGGAGTACCGTCCGGTGCACTCTTATTTGCGATCATTACCATTCTGGTTCTGAAACTGGCAAATGTCCCGATCGTATATCCGAAATGGATCAAACGCGCAGCTCAGGTACTGAGCGGTGCTTACATAGGCTGTTCCGTTGGATTAGACACGTTGTATATGCTCCCGCATCTGATCATCCCGGCGATCATCATCGTTGGCGTTTACATGATCAATGCATTTATTACCGGAAATATCATTCATAAGGTTTGCGGTATCAGCAAACGTGAGAGTATGTTAATGGTTACACCGGCAGGAGCAACCGACATGGCACTGATCTCCGCGGATATCGGAGTAAACAGTCCGAATCTGATCGTTCTGCAGATCGTGCGAATGCTGACCGTGATTTCACTTTTCCCGAATCTGGATCTCCTGATCGTGAACATGCTGGAGGGCTAAAGGATTCAGGAAAATCAAATTAAAACAAAAGTAACAGTGAAAAAAGGGCAAATTCAGACGTTTTTCACAAAAACAAAAATGAGACAACTGACTCGGGCGTATCATGGCGAAAAAACCTTGTATTTTTAAGAAAAATTTGAGTTTTTCTCCTTGACAACCGAAAAAACCGTGTATATAATAATGAGGCGTGTGACAGGTACGCCTCATTTTTTGTTGAAAGAAATCGAGCGGAACCGAACAACGCATAAGGCTGAATAAGCAGCAACCGAACAGTCAATATCACAGGAGGTGAAAAGAATGCCAACATTTAACCAGTTAGTAAGAAAAGGTAGAGAGACAGCAGTTAAGAAATCCACAGCTCCGGCTCTTCAGAAAGGATACAACTCCCTTCACAAGAAAGCTACAAACGTTTCTGCTCCGCAGAAGAGAGGTGTTTGTACATCTGTTAAGACTGCAACTCCGAAGAAGCCGAACTCCGCTCTTCGTAAAATCGCCAGAGTTCGTCTTTCCAATGGTATCGAGGTAACAAGCTACATTCCGGGTGAGGGTCACAACCTTCAGGAGCACTCTGTTGTTCTTATCCGTGGTGGCCGTGTTAAAGACCTTCCGGGTACAAGATACCACATCATCAGAGGTACTCTTGATACAGCAGGCGTAGCGAACAGAAAACAGGCTCGTTCCAAGTACGGCGCTAAGAGACCGAAAGTTAAAAAATAATCGATAAAAACGATTAAACACTAATTGGACCACTAACGGGAGTAAAATGGGAGCGGTAGAAAGCCGCATATTTTAGTGCCGGTGATATTTTGCCTGTAGGTTGCAGGATATAGATAGAAATCCGAGCGCGAACACATTTTATGGAAACATGTGAGTACCGATGAATTAATCCGATGTAACTGGTCAGGGCCGGTTGAAGGACTTGAACAGTTATAATCCAATAATGATTAAGGAGGGAAGTAACGTGCCACGTAAAGGACATACTCAGAAAAGAGAAGTATTAGCAGATCCGATCTACAACAACAAAGTTGTTACAAAGTTAATCAACAACATCATGTTAGACGGTAAAAGAGGCGTTGCTCAGAAAATTGTTTACGGCGCATTTGAGCAGGTAGCTGCTAAGACAGGTAAAGACGCTGTAGAAGTATTCGAAGAGGCTATGAACAACATCATGCCGGTTCTCGAAGTTAAGGCAAAACGTATCGGCGGTGCAACATACCAGGTACCGATCGAGGTTAAGCCGGAAAGAAGACAGGCTTTAGGTCTTCGCTGGATCACAATGTTTTCCAGAAAGAGATCTGAGAAAACACAGATCGACAGACTTGCAAACGAAATTATGGACGCAGCTAACAACACTGGCGCATCCGTAAAGAGAAAAGAGGAAATGCATAGAATGGCTGAGGCTAACAAGGCATTTGCTCACTACAGATTCTAATAGAAGGAGGACGAATCCTTGGCTGGTAGAGAATATCCGTTAGATAGAACCAGAAATATTGGTATTATGGCTCACATTGATGCTGGTAAGACAACAACAACAGAGCGTATCCTTTATTACACTGGTGTAAACTACAAGATCGGTGATACTCATGAAGGTACTGCTACAATGGACTGGATGGCTCAGGAGCAGGAGAGAGGTATCACAATCACTTCCGCTGCTACAACATGTCACTGGACATTACAGGAGCAGACAAAAGTAAAACCGGGCGCTCTCGAGCACCGTATCAACATCATTGATACACCAGGCCACGTAGACTTCACAGTAGAAGTTGAGCGTTCCCTTCGTGTACTTGATGGCGCAGTTGGTGTATTCTGTGCAAAGGGTGGCGTTGAGCCGCAGTCCGAAAACGTATGGCGTCAGGCTGACACATACAACGTACCGAGAATGGCATATGTAAACAAGATGGACATTATCGGTGCTAACTTCTACAACGTTGTAGAGCAGATCCGTACAAGACTTGGTAAGAACGCTATCTGCTTACAGCTTCCGATCGGTAAGGAAGATGAGTTCAAAGGTATCATCGACCTTTTCGAGATGAAAGCTTACATCTACAATGATGATAAGGGTGATGATATCACAGTTTGCGATATTCCGGAGGATATGGCAGACGAGGCAGAGCTTTACCACGACGAGCTCGTAGAAAAGATCTGTGAATTAGATGACGAACTGATGATGATGTACCTTGAGGGCGAAGTTCCGTCCACAGAGGAATTAAAAGCAGTTCTTCGTAAGGCTGTATGCGAATGCCAGGCTATTCCGGTATGCTGCGGTACATCCTACAGAAACAAAGGTGTTCAGAAACTTCTGGATGCAATCATTGAGTTCATGCCGTCTCCGGTAGACGTTCCGGCTATCAAGGGCGTTGACTTAGATGGTAATGAAATCGTTCGTGAATCTTCCGATGCTGAGCCGTTCGCAGCTCTTGCATTCAAGATCATGACAGACCCGTTCGTAGGTAAGCTTGCTTACTTCCGTGTATATTCCGGTACTCTGAACTCCGGTTCCTATGTACTGAATGCTACAAAGGGTAAAAAAGAGCGTGTTGGCCGTATCCTTCAGATGCATGCTAACAAGCGTCAGGAACTTGACAAGGTTTACTCCGGTGATATCGCAGCGGCTGTTGGCTTCAAGATGACAACAACTGGTGATACAATCTGTGACGAGCAGCACCCGGTAATCCTTGAGTCCATGGAATTCCCGGAGCCGGTTATTGATATCGCTATCGAGCCGAAGACAAAAGCCGGTCAGGACAAGATGGGCGAAGCACTTGTTAAACTTGCTGAGGAAGACCCGACATTCCGCGTTCACACAGACAAAGAAACAGGCCAGACAATCATCTCCGGTATGGGTGAGCTTCACCTCGAGATCATCGTTGACCGTCTCCTTCGTGAGTTCAAGGTAGAGGCTAACGTAGGTGCTCCGCAGGTAGCTTACAAAGAGACATTCCTTAAGGGTGTTGACGTTGACTCCAAGTACGCTAAGCAGTCCGGTGGTAAGGGTCAGTATGGTCACTGTAAAGTTCACTTCGAGCCGATGGATCCGAACGGTGAAGAGACATTCAAGTTCGAGTCCACAGTAGTTGGTGGTGCTATTCCGAAGGAGTACATCCCGGCTGTTGGTGAAGGTATCGAAGAGGCTACTAAGGCTGGTATCCTTGGCGGATTCCCGGTACTTGGTGTTCACGCAAACGTATACGATGGTTCCTACCATGAGGTTGACTCCTCCGAAATGGCATTCCACATTGCCGGTTCCATGGCATTCAAGGATGCAATGCAGAAGGCATCTCCCGTTCTGATGGAGCCTATCATGTAGCATTGATGTTGAGACCGTTGCTGAAGGTCTTCGCGAAACGAAGTCCGAGCTCAGCTCCATAGCTTGCCACAACTCCCTTGTCGTCATAAGCCGACTGGAGACCGACTACAGATGAGTTGAGAGAGCTGGCGCTCACGAGGATATTGCGTCTCTGCTGATAGAATGCTTCTGCAATGATGTCAAGGCAGCCTGCAATTCTGATGTCAGTTCCGAGGTTCGCTCTGTAGGCAGCTTCCTGACGGAAGTCCTTTGTAGGGAACTGTGTGATGAACGCGCCCCAAGACTCAGCGAAGTTGTTTCCATAATAGAAAGCTCCGTGACCTCCGTCCGAACGGTCGAGCCAGAGACCGGCAGCAGGAACATAGTCTGTGTGCTGTACACCGGCTGAAGCACGAAGCTTACCGTAGAGACCCTTC
>JAFOCX010000260.1 GCA_017380975.1 Lachnospiraceae bacterium | reverse complement strand
GTATTCGGGAAACAGGAAACGATCATATTTGTTACCGGACGACCTGTCTTATAGGAGTTACCCATATCACCCTGTAACAGGTTCAGCATGTATCTCGCATACTGTACGATTACAGGCTGGTCAAGTCCGAGTTCATGTCTAAGTGCTTCGATTGTTGCTGCGTCAGCATCTTCACCGGCAAGCATAGCCGCTGTGTCACCTGGTGAAAGGCTGATGATGAAATATACAAGGAATGTAACACCGATTAATACCGGGATCAGCATTACAAGACGTTTTAAGACGTATCTACTCATTTATACCTTCCAATCTGCCTATAAATGGCCCCTATAAAGTTTCTTGTTGTTAACAGAAATTTAACAATCTCTGTCATTTTAAAACACGGTGCGAGGTTTAACTCGCACCGTGTAACACTACGTTTTTACAACAAGTGTAAGAATCAGATTAAATTATTCCTCGTAGTGAGCGTTTCCGATCCAGTGTGTAGCACCTTTGTGGAGTCTGAAGCCCTTAAGGTCTGCACGTACGCCTACGTTGTCATCTTTGTAGTACATCGGTACCCACGGAGCGAGTTCTTTAAGTCTGAACTGAAGCTGTTTGTAGAGATCCATACGTTTCTCATGATCAACTTCAACCTGAGCAGCCTCGATAAGGGAGTCAACCTGCTCGTCGTCTAACCATGCACGGTTACCTGTAGCACCGAAGTTGGAGCTGTGGAACAGAGCGAATGTGGAACCGTCAGCATCGAAGGAAGAGTTGGACCAGCCAAGGAAGAATAACTCGTGATCGCCTTTAGTAAGGATCTCAAGGAGTGCGCCCCACTCATATGTGGAGATCTCTACGTTGATACCAATCTCAGCAAGCTGAGCCTGTACGATTGTAGCGGAACGTGTTCTGTTGTCGCCGTTTACGTAGATGGAGCAATCGAAACCATCCGGGTAACCAGCTTCTGCCATAAGTGCTTTTGCTTTCTCAAGGTCGTACTCGTAAGCTGTAACTTCGTCTGTCCAACCCGGGATCATGGAGTTGATGTAGGAGTTAGCCGGTGTACCGCGACCCTCTACGATTGTGTCGATGAATACCTGCTGGTCGATAGCCATGTTGATAGCCTGACGAACACGTACATCAGAGAATTTCTCTTTGGATGTGTTCATACCCATGTACTCGATGGAAGCGGACGGCTGGGAAAGAAGAAGAACGTCCGGGTTAGCTTCTACGTTTACACAGTCAATAGCATCTACGTTCCAAACGATATCAACTTCGCCTGCCTCGAGAGCGATTGTACGAGCGGAACCCTCCGGGATAACACGTACTTCGATGGAAGTAGCGATCGGAGTCTCTTTCCAGTAGTTCTCGTTACGAACTAATGTGTAGTGGTCGTTCGGTACCCACTCTGTCGGAATGAATGCACCAGAACCAAGAACTGTGTCAACGTCGCCGTAAGCTTCGCCAGCTGCCTCTGTTGCTGCCTTGGAAAGGATGCAGAGACCGGTGTCTGTTGTCTTTGTGATGAACGGAGCGTAAACCATCTTAAGGTTCATCTTTACTGTGTGCTCATCGATAACTTCGATGGACTCAACTGCTTCTACGTCAGATTTTGTCTTTGCAGACTCCATAGCACGCTCGTATGTGAACTTAACGTCCTCAGCTGTTACCGGTGTGCCGTCGGAGAAGCAAGCGTTCTCGTAAAGGTGGAAGATGTAAGCCTTACCGTCGTCAACGATCTCATAAGACTCTGCAAGGTCACCAACGAGCTCACCGTCATCGTTTACTTCCATAAGTGTGTTGTAAACGTGGTTCATAAGTACAGAAGATGTTGTATCGTTCTGGTTAGCCGGGTCCATTGTAACGATGTCTGCACCCATAGCTACTACGATATCAGTATCTGTGATTGTAGCGCCTGTAGAAGCTGCTTCTGTCTGTGTTGCTGCTGCGCCGTTATCTGCTGCCGGAGCTGCTGTTGTTGCTGTTGCTGCGTTGCCGCCGCCACATGCTGTGAGCATCATAGCTGCTGCCATAGCTGCTGCTGCAACTTTTGTCATGCTTGTCTTTCTCATGATTTGTAATCCTCCTTTTTTTATTACGCTTTCGCGTAAAACGTTTCTGTTTCTTGCACGCAAACAGAAACCTCGCATATTGCTCGTTCAATATCATATCAGTTTTGAACAATCTTGTCAATTATTTTCGGTATTTTACTGAGATTTTTAACACTTTTACCAGTTTGCGCTCTCTCCCCTTCTTCACTCCCGCCATTTAAGTATAGTTTCTGCTATATATATTGCAATATTCCACCTTACGTACCTTGATTTTTCAATCTCATTTATAATTTGATCATCTATTTTCAAACAACGACTAAAACTCCACAAATAAAAACAGCCTGTTAAAGGCCGTTTTTATATTTGGAATATTCATCTAATTCACCGTTCCCACATAACCGATCGCTTCCCTGGTTTCTGCAAGATCCGATCTCAGTCTTGTTGTCTCATCCAGATCATGCATCGCTGAAAAATATGCCAATGCATTTGACATCGAAAAGAATCCGAGAACAGAATTATAAAAGTACAGATCGTGGTTGTCGCAAACCAGTACTTCTGTCGCACTTGCTGCAACCGGCGCATTTTCTTTATCGGTGATCACAATCTGCGGTACATTTTTCTTCTCAAGGAATTTCGTCGTATTGACAAGGTATTTTGCATAGCCAGGTGTAGAGAACAAGATCACGACATCTTCCGCTCCCACATGAGCCATATAATTGTTGTAAATCGCTCTGGTTACCGTACTCAGATCCATCGCACATACACCGATCGTAAGCAATCGTCTCGTCAGGTATCCTGCAGCTGCTGTTCCCAATTCATTTCCGACAACATAAACCGTTTTCGCCTGTTTGATCAACGAGACTGCATTCAGGATCCGTTCCAGCTGGATCTTGGAGTACGTGTTCTTTACAACTGCTATTTCATTTTCCACGAATCGTTTGTAGAGATACTCTTTGTCGTTACTCTCGTCAATCGTAACCCCTACGCGTCCTACGATCCGAAACGGCATCTTCTCCATATCAAGCCTGGACTGAAGGTATTCTTTCATACGCTTTTTCAGTTCTACAAAGCTTCCGACGCCTACTTTTTTTGCAAATCGAAGTACAGTTACCTCTGTAACACCCAAGGATTCCGATACTTCTTTTAAGGATTGAAAACACACTTCTTCCGGGTAGGTGAAGAGATAGTCTGCAATTCTCTTCTGCACGGTACTGAGTGTATCATACTTCCCTCTTATTTCTTCCAGAAAATTCATAAGTCCCCCCAATTTATGATATTTTCGCATATTAACATG
>JAFOCX010000259.1 GCA_017380975.1 Lachnospiraceae bacterium | reverse complement strand
TTCGGAATGGAAAATGTTTCCACTTCTCAGTAATCACCGTCACTCCCTTATCTGCCTCAATCTCCCAGGATAACTTTTCTCCAAGTACGCTTTCCGTCTGATACACAAATACGCCATCCAACAGATTGTCCACATAGATTCCGGACTTATCTGTCATAGAGAATCCTTTCTCCGGAGCATTTAAATAATAGTGATATCCCGTTCTGCCTTCGCCGTTCATCTTTCCATTTTTCCAGATACCTTCCGCAAAGGTGTAGCGCGGCTCATCCAGGATCATGGCCTGGATCGCATGACACTCTCCCTCCGGCTTCCCATTTTCAAATGTACCATAAAAGATCGTATTATATCTGGTCAGCACCATACCTTCCATACGCTCACTCGATGAAAGTGGCTCCAGATTCCGGATCACGGTTCCATTCTCGTATTCCGTTTCCCAATAACAGTATTTTTCTTCCGTCAAAGTCTTCGCGAGCAGATCCGTAAACATCTTCTCATTTTCATTGAGGAGACGGGCCGTATCTGCGTACCTTGCCTGTGTCATCGTCTCATAAATATTGGACAGCAGTTCCTCTTCCGTATCACTGACCGGAAGTTCCTTCTGAATCATTTCTGCCTTTGTTCCAACTACTTTGTTTATAATAGAAGTCTGATCCTGACTCTTCTCTATGAATCTCAATCCAAAAACGGCAGCCATGATCGCAGCAGCTGCGCCAATCCCCCACACAGCCTTTTTCATTTTCATACTCTCCCCTGTTCCAGGCTGTTTTTCTTTTTTCAAACGCTCAATCCTTTCAAAACTCGATCCTTTTGTCTCCGTCATTTTGCAGTTTTCTCAACTCTATTTTAGCAAAAAAAGATGCTTACAATCAACTACCAATTGTAAGCATCTCTTGTTTTTTCATATAATTAAGTTTTTCGTAATCGAATCTTGATTATTTTGTAAGCTTAAAGGAGCTCTTTAAGGATACGATACGGTTATAAACCGGTTTACCCTCTACGCTGTCTTTGCAGTCTACACAGTAGAAACCATTTCTCACGAACTGGAAGCTGTCGTAAGCCTTTACATCCATTAACATCGGCTCAACAAACGCTTTTACGATTGTCTTAGAGTTCGGATTCAGGTTTAAGCTGCCGTCTTCGTTCAGTTTACCTTTCTCCTCATCTACGATGTTCTCATAGAGACGACACTCTACTTCGCCTGCTGTCGGAGCGGATACCCAGTGAATGGTACCTTTTACTTTACGTGCTGTAAAGTTCAGGCCGCTCTTTGTCTCCGGGTCGTAAGTACAGTGAACCACTGTTACATTACCGTTTTCATCTGTCTCATAACCGGTACATGTTACGAAGTATGCGCTCATCAAACGAACCTCGTTGCCCGGGAACAGACGGAAATATTTCTTCGGCGGATCGATCATGAAGTCTTCTCTCTCGATGTAAAGCTCACGGGAGAACGGAACGAGTCTCTCACCCATCTCCGGATTCTCAAGGTTGTTCGGAACCGGCAGCATCTCAGTCTGACCTTCCGGATAGTTGTCGATCACAAGTTTGATCGGATCCAGAACTGCCATCATACGCGGTTTCTTTAATTTCAGATCCTCACGGATGCAGTACTCAAGCATCGCATAGTCAACGGAGCTGTTTGCTTTGGATACACCAACAAGGTCAACGAACATGCGAAGAGCCTCCGGTGTGTATCCTCTTCTTCTTAATGCAGCGATGGAAACGAGACGCGGATCATCCCAGCCGTCTACGATACCGTCTTCTACTAATTTTTTGATATATCTCTTACCTGTCACAACGTTTGTAAGATACAGTTTTGCGAACTCGATCTGACGCGGCGGATTCTCAAACTCACACTCTTTTACAACCCAGTCGTATAACGGTCTGTGATCCTCAAACTCAAGGGTACAGATGGAGTGTGTGATATTCTCGATCGCATCCTCGATCGGATGAGTGAAGTCATACATCGGATAGATGCACCACTTGTCGCCTGTGTTGTGGTGATGCATGTGAGCCACACGGTAGATAACCGGGTCACGCATGTTGATATTCGGGGAAGCCATATCGATCTTCGCACGAAGAACTTTCTCGCCGTCTTTGTAAACGCCGTTTCTCATATCCTCGAACATCTTTAAGTTCTCTTCTACACTTCTGTCGCGGTACGGGCTGTTTTTACCCGGAGTATTGAAGTCACCGCGGTACTCTCTGATCTCTTCTGCTGTCAGATCACACACGAATGCTTTTCCTTTTTTGATAAGGAGAACTGCACACTCGTACATCTTCTCGAAGTAATCGGAAGCAAAGAACAGTCTGTCGTCAAATTCTGCTCCAAGCCACTTAACGTCAGCAATGATGGACTCAACATACTCTGTCTTTTCTTTTGTCGGGTTTGTATCATCGAAACGAAGGTTGAACTTACCGCCATACTCTTTTGCAAGTCCGGAGTTTAAGATGATGGACTTTGCATGTCCGATATGAAGGTAGCCGTTCGGCTCCGGTGGGAATCTGGTCTGGACGTGATTATATACTCCCTCTGCGAGGTCTTTATCAATTTCCTGTTCAATAAAATGTTTGGAAACAACTTCTTTTGTCTCCTCTGCTGTTTTTACGATTTCAGCCATGATCATTCCTCCATAATTTATGGTATAATAATGCATTTTAGCATATTTTCTTTTAATATGGAAGAGAAAAACTGCTTATTCTTTTCTTTTTTCAATCCTAAGTATAACCTATTGCAACTATGGCTTATACTATGCTATAATCCAATTA
>JAFOCX010000258.1 GCA_017380975.1 Lachnospiraceae bacterium | reverse complement strand
TGCATTCTGCAGCCCATACGGTCATACTCATTGCTGATCGTATATACATTGTTGAAGAATGTGTCGATGCTGCTCTGCGGGAAACAATCATCCTGCGGTCCTAACACCACGCGGATCTCGTGCTCTCTTGCGCTGAAATCCGGTACCGGAAGTTTTCTTGCACTCATATTCGGAAGAGATGTTTTCGGAGCTGCGAAGCCGATCTCGTCGCCTGCCTCCAGCTTTCTTCCCTCAAAACCGCCGATCTTGGACTTTAAGTTTGTGGATTTGCTTCCCATAACCACCGGAATATCGAGACCGCCTGCGAACGCAACATATGCGCGTGCACCGCTCTTCGGTGCTGCAAAGCTTAATGTCTGACCGGCCTTCACAAGAACTGCCTCATATCTCGGGATCGGAGCTCCGTTTAATGCTGCGCCGAGATCTCCTCCTGTGACTGCGATGATATTGTCTGCTGTGAATTCGATGGTCGGTCCCATCATTGTCACTTCGAGAACGCCTTCACCCTCGTCATTGCCTGCGAGAATGTTTGCTAAAGAAGCGGAGCGTGTGTCCATGACACCGGAAACTGCCATGCCGGTTTCCTGATAACCATAACGACCCATGTCCTGAATGGTTGTTAATAATCCGGCTTTGATGATCTTAATTCCCATTACTCCACCTCCTTCTTTGCGTATGTTACATATTTATATGTATTCTCTTCTACCTGTTTTTCAATCTTCTTGTACTCTTCTTCTGTCACAGAAACGAACTTAATGTACTGTCCTGCCTCAAGAAGCACCGGTTTCTCACGGTCTGCATCGTACATCTTTAACGGAGTTCTTCCGATCAGCTGCCAGCCGCCCGGAGACGCTACCGGATAAATACCGGTCTGCTCGCCTGCAATACCGACAGAACCGCCCTCGATCTTTACACGCGGGCTTGCAAGTCGCGGAGTTGCGATCTCCTTGCTCATACCGCCAAGATACGGGAAACCTGCAATGAAGCCAAGCATGTAGATCAGATATTCCTCCGAAGTGTGGATCTTGATCACTTCTTCCACTGTTTTTCCGTTGTGAGCCGCAACAGTCTCAATGTCCGGACCCATTTCTCCGCCATAAAGAACCGGGATCTCGATCACAGTCGGAGCCGGGATCTCGATATTGCCCATATTTTTCATGATCTCATCGAATTTCTTAGTCAGTTCTTTGAAACCGATGATCTCCGGTTTGTAAATAACCAAAAGAGAACGATAGGTCGGAACCGTTTCCACGATTCCCTCTACCTCTGCTTTTTCTACTGCAATTTTAAATTCCCTGATTTTTTTATTAATCTCAGGTTTGATTTCATTTCCGAATTCTACGCATACCGCGCAGTCGCCGGAAACCAGATAACGAACGTCACCCATGATGGATTCTCCTTCCTTCGCACGATGATCCTTACTTCAGGTTCTTAATTGTAATACCCTCAGAGATCAAAGTCTCACGAATATTCTTAACGAATTCAAGGGCCTTTGGATTATCACCATGTACACATACAGAATCTGCTTTAATATCAATGTCGTTACCATTAATCGTCTCAACTTTGCCTTCTTTGATCATACGAACTACACGTTTGATCGCAAGATCTTTATCTTTGATCATGGAGCCCGGAAGTTTTCTGGAAACCAGTGTTCCGTCATCGTTGTAAGCGCGGTCTGCAAATACTTCGCTGGCTGCTCTTAAGCCAACCTTCTCTGCTGCTGTGATCATCTTGGAACCTGCAAGACCCATGAAAATGATGTCTTTGTCTACTTCATAAACAGCTTCACACATCGCGATCGCAAGTTTCTCGTCCACGGCTGCCATGTTGTAGATCGCACCGTGCGGTTTTACGTGCTGGATCTTAAGACCATGACTCTCTGTAAATGCCCATAATGCGCCGAGCTGGTATTTCACATAGGCCTTTGCCTCTTCCGGAGTCACAGCCATGTTTCTTCTGCCGAATCCCATCAGATCCGGGAAGCCCGGATGTGCACCGACTGCTGTGCCGTATTCTTTTGCAAGAGCGATTGTTTTTTCCATCACCATCGGATCGCCTGCATGCCATCCGCAAGCCACGTTTGCGGAAGAAACATACTTTAAGATCTCTTCGTCCATTCCAAGTGTATAATTGCCAAAGCTTTCACCAAGGTCACTGTTTAAGTCTACAAAATACATAATATATCCTCCTGTATTGTATTATTTTCGCACTTATTCCGTGTTTCATTGTTTATATTTTATCTAAAAAAAAATATAAGTGCAATAGTAATTGCACTTATATTCCTATTTTCCGACATATTCAGTTTTCCATCTTTTATCTTCAGTTTTCCACAAACGGTACAGTCCGTACTGTGCTCCATCCACAAGATTCACCGTTTCATCCGCCTGTACGAATACGGTTTCCGCACCATTGCGGTACGCCTGGTGAACCATGCGGCGTACGAGACGCTCCAGCTCCTCATCCGTGCAAAAATCAATGTTCAAAATTGATGTTCCGCTCGTTACCAGCTCGCTCTGATCGAGAACATAGCGATAATATTCATTCTCGCCCACGATCTCTTTGGCAGGTTCTTTCTCATATTCGATGCCGACCAGAGTCAGTCCTTTCGCCGGCGCCGTATCCCCTGCCGCTGCGCGATTGCGGGCCTCAAGGATCGTTTTCATATGCTCCGGCGGATACATACCGCTTCCGATCCGGATCAGAGTACCT
>JAFOCX010000257.1 GCA_017380975.1 Lachnospiraceae bacterium | reverse complement strand
GGTGTCCGGTATGTCAGACATCCATTTCTGACGCTGAGGTTGAGCACTAAGAGCAGGATGGTTTCTTCTGGCACATCCAGTACCCGATCGTTGGTGAAGAAGGCCGTTTTGTAGAAGTTGCTACAACTCGTCCGGAAACAATGCTTGGTGATACAGCCGTTGCTGTAAATCCGGAAGATGAGAGATATGCTGATCTCATCGGCAAGATGTTAAAACTTCCGCTTACAGACAGAGAGATCCCGGTTATCGCAGACTCCTACGTTGACAAAGAGTTCGGTACAGGCTGTGTAAAGATCACACCGGCACATGACCCGAACGACTTCGAGGTTGGTAAACGTCATAACCTTCCGGAACTCTGCATCATGAACGATGATGCTACCATCAGCGCGAAAGGCAAATACTTCGGTATGGACCGTTACGAAGCAAGAAAAGCAATGGTAGAAGATCTGAAAGAAATGGGTCTCCTTGTTAAGGTTGTTCCGCATGCGCACAACGTTGGTACACACGACCGCTGTGGTGCAACAGTAGAGCCGATGGTGAAACCGCAGTGGTTCGTTAAGATGGACGAGATGGCAAAACCGGCGATCGAAGCGCTCAAGAACGGTCAGTTAAAATTCGTTCCGGAAAGCTACGGCAAGACATACCTTCACTGGTTAGAGGGTATCCGTGACTGGTGTATCTCCAGACAGATCTGGTGGGGC
This sequence comes from Lachnospiraceae bacterium, assembly GCA_017380975.1. Classification (GTDB taxonomy): domain Bacteria; phylum Bacillota; class Clostridia; order Lachnospirales; family Lachnospiraceae; genus Pilosibacter. The sequence goes on along the minus strand of JAFOCX010000257.1, from coordinate 9,419 downwards.
CACAGAATCCCGGCGTACTACTGTGAAGAGTGCGGCGAGATGGTAGTAGCAAAAGCATGTCCGGAGAAATGTCCGAAGTGCGGTCATACACACTTCAAACAGGATGAGGATACACTTGATACATGGTTCTCCTCCGCATTATGGCCGTTCTCCACACTTGGCTGGCCGAAGAACACAGCAGAGTTAGAGTACTTCTACCCGACAGACGTTCTCGTAACAGGTTACGACATCATCTTCTTCTGGGTAATCCGTATGGTATTCTCCGGAATCGAGCAGACAGGCGAGTGTCCGTTCCACACAGTACTGATCCACGGTCTGGTTCGTGACTCTCAGGGCCGCAAGATGTCCAAGTCCCTCGGCAACGGTATTGATCCGCTCGAGGTTATTGATAAATATGGCGCAGATGCGCTTCGTATGACTCTGCTTACAGGTAACTCTCCGGGAAATGATATGCGTTTCTACTGGGAGCGTGTTGAGGCAAGCAGAAACTTTGCAAACAAAGTTTGGAACGCAAGCCGTTTCATTATGATGAACATTGAGAAGGCACAGGCTGCAAACGTACAGCTTTCTGACCTTACAATGGCTGATAAATGGATCCTTTCCAAGATGAACTCCTTAGCGAAAGAAGTAACAGAGAATATGGACAAGTATGAGCTCGGTATCGCAGTTCAGAAAGTTTATGACTTCATCTGGGAGGAGTTCTGTGACTGGTACATCGAGATGGTAAAACCGCGTCTCTGGAACGATGAGGATACAACAAAGGCAGCAGCTCTTTGGACATTAAAGACAGTTCTCATCAACTCCTTAAAGCTCCTTCATCCGTTCATGCCGTTCATCTCTGAGGAGATCTTCTGCAACCTTCAGGATGAGGAAGAGTCCATTATGATCTCCAAGTGGCCGGAGTTCAAAGAGGAGTGGAACTTCGCAGCAGACGAGCATGCGGTTGAGACAATCAAGGAAGCAGTTCGTGCGATCCGTAACGTTCGTACATCCATGAACGTACCGCCGAGCAAGAAAGCAAAAGTATTCGTGGTTTCCGAAAACGAAGAAGTTCGCGGTATCTTCGAGAACAGTAAAGTATTCTTCGCTACACTCGGTTACGCAAGTGAAGTTCTTGTACAGGCCGATAAGGCAGGTATCTCTGAGGATGCAGTATCTGCAGTCGTTGCTCAGGCTTCTATCTACATGCCGTTCGCAGAGCTTGTTGATATCGAGAAAGAGATCGAGCGTCTCCAGAAAGAAGCTGAGAAGCTTGAAAAAGAGCTTGCGCGTGTAAACGGTATGCTTGCAAACGAAAAATTCGTAAGCAAGGCTCCGCAGGCAAAGATCGATGAAGAGAAAGCAAAACAGGCGAAATATGCTCAGATGATGGAGCAGGTAAAAGAGCGTCTGGCACAGCTTACAAAATAATAAATAGCATCATTGACTGGAAATCTCCCGAGGCGCTTGTCGAATCGGGAGATTTTCGGACGATGGGTTTTGATTGATTTTCCGACCGGAACTTGCTATGATGAAAAGGTAAATGTTGGAAATGATTTCCGGAGGATACGATATGATTAATTTCGAAAAAGAACTGGAGCTTTTCAAGCCTTCTCTTGAAGTGGAGGCTGTGAGCGAGACAATTGTAAAAAGTGACCTGACGGATATGGCTGATATCATGATGGAGATCATGAAAGAGATAAAGGATAAATAATTTATGGACTATATGCAGAAAATCCAGTATGCGGCCAACAGCTTTTATAACCGTGGTCTGGAACTTGCGAGAGAGCGTGACCTTTCCGGCGCGGCAGAGTGTCTGAAACGAGCGCTTCAGTTTAATAAATACCATACAGACGCCAGAAACCTGCTGGGATTGATCTTCTACGAGATGGGAGAGACATCCGATGCGCTGGTTCAGTGGGTGATCAGTGTTCACCTGCAGCCGGAAGGAAACCGTGCGGACCGTTATCTGGATAAAGTTCAGAGAAAACCGGGACAGTTGGAGCACGCCAGCAACCTGATCAGAAAGTACAATCAGGCACTGGTTCACGCGCAGAACGGCAGTGACGATCTGGCAGTCTTACAGTTAAAGAGAATCGTCGAGGAGAAACCGAATTTTGTAAAAGCACATTTGCTTTTAGCTCTTCTGTACATTGGACATGAAGACTATACAAAAGCCGGTAAATCCCTTTACAAAGTCCTTCAGATTGATAAGAACAATCGCAGGGCTGAGCGATATATGGAATATGTAAAATCAAAGACAGGTAAAGCGGACGTGGAAAAGCGTAAGCTGAAAAATGCGTTCAATCACCGTGAGATGGAAGATAATGACGTCATTCTGCCGCCTACATATAAGGAAAATACCGGATGGCAGTCGATCATCAACATCGGTATCGGACTTGCACTCGGCGTTATTGTCGTACTGTTTATGATCTTACCGGCCCGTGACCGATCCCTGAATTACCAGCATAATCAGGAGATGCGGATCTACGCGGATAAGTTAAATCTGGCAAATCAGGAGGCGGATAAGCTTCGCAAGGCTGCAGAGCAGCTGGAAGCTGAGAAAGGAAAGGCAGAAGCGAATCTGGAGAACCTGATCGGAGATTCTGACAGCACTCTGATTCAGTATCAAACCCTTGTAGAGATTTTACAGGCCTATCGCAGTGAGAATTTTGAAACTGCCGTAAAACAGTACATGGAACTGGATACGACGAAGATCACGAACGAGAATATGTTAAATATCCTGTCTGAGATCGAGGCAGACATGGCAGCCAATGCACCGGCTGTATTGGAAAAACTTGCGATCCAGAGTACAGAGTCCGGAGATGCAGACCAGGCGCTCCGATACTATGAGGAGTATATGAAGTTTGACGACCGAAATCCGCAGATCATTTTCAATATGGCAATGATCTATAAGAAGAAGGGGGAAGAAGAAACTTCAGACCAGTTATTTGGCCAGGTCATCATGAACTTTGATGATGAAGAGCTGGCAGCGAAAGCAAAAGAAGAACGTGGATATTAGAGAGACTTTACAGAAGAAGAGACTTTTTCTGAAGAGTCTCTTTTTTTATTTCAAAAACAGTCAGGAGGATACTTATGGACCCGTCATTTATTTATGAAGCGAAAGGACAGATTCTGATCATACATATGCCGAAGGAACTGGATCATCACAACTGCCGAAATCTGCGATATGAGACAGATCTGCTGATGGCAGAGAACTATATTTCGAAACTGATCTTTGATTTTAGCCGTACCACCTTTATGGACAGCTCCGGGATCGGCATTCTGTTAAATCGGTATAAGCAGATAAAAGCAAGCGGAGGGACCGTTTCTTTTTATGGAGCCTCTTCGCAGATCCGGCGTATTTTAAAGCTGGGAGGAATGCTGACCTTGATGCCGCAGTTTGAATCAAAAGAAGAAGCCATTTACCGTTAAAGGAGGAGTACAGCATGGAACAGAAAAATTTTGACATAACAAGATCGCGAGAAGTTATGAGACTGACCTTTGACAGTCGTTCGGAAAATGAGGAGTTTGCCAGAGTGGTCGTGGCAGTGTTTGCAACTCGTATGAATCCTACATTAGAAGAAATTGATGATATCAAGACAGCCGTTTCGGAAGCAGTGACTAATGCAGTGATCCATGGATATCAGAATGGGGAAGGTGCGATCCTGATTGAAGCAGCCGTAGAGGAAAATGTACTGTCTGTGACCGTGAGTGATGACGGGGTCGGTATCAGCAATATTGAAAAAGCCATGGAGCCTATGTTCAGCACACTTCCGGAAGAGCGGTCCGGAATGGGTTTTTCCTTTATGGAGGCTTTCATGGACCGGGTGGAAGTAATCTCATCACCGGGTGGCGGAACTTCTGTAACGATGAGAAAGAAAATCGGAAGGTGACTCATATGATCGACACCATGGAGTACATCAAACGTGCACACGGGGGAGATAAAATGGCCAGAGATATGCTGGTCACGGAAAATATGGGACTCATCTGGAGTATCGTACGCAGATTTTCCAACCGCGGATATGACCCGGAAGATCTGTTTCAGATCGGAAGCATCGGATTGATGAAAGCGATCGATAAATTTGATCTGGAAATGGATGTGAAGTTTTCCACTTATGCAGTTCCGATGATTACAGGGGAGATTCGTCGCTTTCTGCGGGATGACGGAATGATCAAAGTGAGCCGGCCGTTAAAGGAACTGGCGATGAAAGCCGGAATGGCGAGAGAACGGTTGGAATATGCAATGGGACGGGAGCCTACTATCGATGAGATCGCAAACGAAGTTGGAGCCAGTCGTGAAGAGGTTGCAGCTTCTTTAGAAGCAGGGGCGGAAGTGGAGTCCATTTACCGCCCACTGGGCAATGACGATGGATCCGGAGGCTGTCTGATGGATAAATTATTGGGAAATCATTTAGAAGACGAAGCATTATTGAACCGGATGGTTCTTAAGGAGGTGTTAAAAGAATTAAATCCGCAGGAACAGAGAATTATTTTCGCAAGATATTTTGAAAACAAAACACAGACTGTGATCGCAAGCCATCTGGGGATTTCACAGGTGCAGGTATCAAGGATGGAGAAAAAGATCCTTCTTGAATTGCGGAAAAAATTGAATGCATAGAGAAAGGTTCGGATGCGCATACTGAGAGTAATGAAACCTTAATAAAGGATGTGTAACGATGAATTCTTTAAAAGATAAACTGCATTTTGTAACGGCTGTTTTGCTGCTTCTTCTGATCGGTTTCACGGTCTGGTACGTTTTATTTTATCTACAGGGGCCGAAGGTCAGTGCAGACGGAACGCTGGTTTACCATGAGATCGGAAAGCTGGTGGGGGCGTGAGCAATGAGACAGTATACTTGAAAATCGCTCAGACAACAGAGGTTTACAAGCCGGACGTCTATGTAAAAGATATTGCAGAAGTACACTGCCGGAACCGTTCCGTTGAAGCAAAAATTAAAACCATCAAGGTGACATCGTTTCAAACACCCAAAAAAGGAAATAAGATCACATATGTCGGCAGTATCATGGACCTGCTGACACAGGTGGAAGCGGAAGAAAAAAACATTCAGATCATCAGTATGGGACAGGCAGACTTTGTCATCAACTATCGGACAGATGCGGGCGGGATAATTCTGCTTCAATGGATCAAAACAGCAGTTGTAGCAGCCATTTCCTTTTGCGGAGCGGCCTTTGCGATCATGACATTTAACAATGATGCAAGCGTTACCACTGTTTTCGGGAATATTTATCAGCTGGTCATGGGAACAGAGTCTGACGGTGTGACAGTGTTAGAGCTTTCCTATTCATTTGGAGTGGCTCTTGGAATTCTGGTATTCTTCAATCATTTTGCTTCATGGAAATTAACGGTAGATCCGACTCCGATCGAGGTGGAGATGCGGCTTTACGAAGACAATGTGGGAAAAACACTGATCCAGAACTACGGAAGAAAGGAACGCGGTATCGATGTATCTTAAACAGGCATTGCTGTTTGTCATCGGAAGCAGTGCAGGCGGAATTGTGGCAGCAGGTGTTTTTGCTTTTCTTGCAATCGTCGGGATCTTTCCGCGCCTGATCTGGACGACCGGGATCAAGTCACATGTCATCCTATGTGAAACAATGATGATCATCGGAGGGATCTTTGGAAATCTCATGGATTTATATCATATTCCCCGGATGCTTGGAGGAAATATGTTACTTGTTGGCTGGGGGTTATCCATCGGAGTCTTTGTGGGCTGTTTGGTCATGTCTCTGGCAGAAACATTAAAAGCACTTCCGGTATTTGGAAGAAGAATCCATCTGGCTGTCGGATTGCAATATGTGATCGCAGCCATCGCGGCAGGTAAATTGGCAGGATCCGTTCTCTACTTTGTGTACGGTTTTGGAGGTACGTAATGGAAATCGATAAAAAGCAATATGGAAACTATGTGAAAGAAGTGACCCCGGTATTCAGTGTGTGGAAAAATATGAGAAATGCTTTTCTTGTGGGTGGTGTGATCTGCACCATCGGCCAGGCACTGACGAATCTGTTTCTGGCGATGGATATGGAAAAAGAAACAGCGGCATCCTGGACAACACTTTGTCTGATCGCAGGAAGTATTCTTTTGACCGGATTCAATATATATCCGAAAATCGTAAAGTTTGCCGGGGCAGGAGCGCTTGTACCGATCACCGGGTTTGCCAATTCTGTTGTGGCTCCGGCGATCGAATACAAAGCAGAAGGCCAGGTTTTTGGTGTTGGCTGCAAAATCTTTACGATCGCAGGCCCTGTAATCTTGTTTGGGATTTTTTCAAGCTGGCTCCTTGGAGTCGTTTATTGGATTGGAAATTATGTATAAGTGAATAGAGGTCTCATCATGAACGCAAACGGAGGAAAATGCTATGAATGAAAAGCAACGAGGCAAAGCCAGTGTGATTTTTCAAAATCCGCCGCTGATCCTTTCAGCGGCATCGGTAGTCGGAAAAAAAGAAGGCGAAGGTCCGCTTGGACAATATTTCGATCAGGTTGAAGTCGATTCTATGCTTGGAAAAAAGAACTGGGAAGAAGCGGAGAGCGAACTGCAGACGAGAGCAGCGACTTTGGCGATTGAAAAAAGCGGTTTAACGAAAGAGGATATCCGATATTATTTTGGAGGAGATCTTCTGGCCCAGCTGATCGCGACATCTTTCGGTGTCATGAATCTGGAGTTTCCGATGTTTGGCATTTACGGAGCATGTTCCACCATGGGAGAGGCCATGGGACTGGGCTCCATGGTTGTGGAAGGAGGCTTTGCGGATCATGTTCTGGTAGCAGCTTCCAGCCATTTTGCTTCGGCAGAAAAGCAGTTTCGTTTTCCTTTGGAATATGGCAACCAGCGTCCTTATTCAGCTACATGGACCGTAACAGGATGCGGTTCCGTGATCTTGTCAGCGAATGATGGAAATAAAAGGATCAACGGAAAGAAACCATTGGCAAAGGTGGCAGGTGTCACAACCGGAAAAATTGTTGATATGGCATTTAAGGATTCCATGAATATGGGAGCCGCTATGGCAATGGCTGCCATGGATACGATCCTTGCAAATTTCAGAGACCTCGGTGTGAACGAAACGTACTATGATAAGATCATAACCGGAGATTTAGGACAGATCGGAAGAAGGCTCCTTCTGGATTATCTGGTAAAAGCCGGGTATGATATCGAAAGTCGGTATATGGACTGCGGGATCGAGATTTTCCGTGATGAGACGCAGGATACGCATGCGGGAGGAAGCGGCTGCGGATGTTCGGCCTCTGTTCTCTGTGCATATATATTGCCTCAGATTCGAGACGGTGTATGGAAGCGGGTGCTGTTTATTCCGACCGGAGCGCTATTGTCAACGGTCAGCTATAATGAGGGAAAGAGTGTTCCGGGGATCGCGCATGCGGTGATCTTGGAAAAATGTGATTGTGACTAGGAGAAATGAATGGATTACGTAAAAGCATTTTTAGTGGGCGGAATGATCTGTGCATTGGTGCAGATCTTGATGGATAAGACAAAACTGATGCCGGGAAGGATCATGGTTCTGCTCGTAGTAAGCGGCAGTGTGTTGGGCTTCTTAGGGTTATACCAGCCATTCTCAGAATGGGCAGGTGCAGGAGCTACCGTTCCCCTTCTTGGATTTGGAAATCTTCTCTGGACCGGAATTCAGAAAGCGATCGGTGAAGATGGTTTCCTCGGGATTTTTAAGGGTGGATTTACTTCCAGTGCCGTAGGAATCTCCGGAGCACTGATCTTTGGCTATTTAGGATCCTTGATCTTTAAACCCAAAATGAAGCATTAAACGACAATGATTGACAGCAATCCTCCGATATAGTAAAATGGAAAAATAATATTTTTATAAAGGAGTGATTGTTTCGTGGATATAGACAGTTGTCTATTGTATCTATTCTTTCTCTTTTGTTCAGCGTATTTCGCGTGCTGCGAAACTGCATATACGGCAGTGAGCAGAGTGCGTCTTCGCACCATGGCCGACAAAGGCAATAAGCGGGCAAAAACAGCCCTTTGGGTCTGTGACCGGTTCGACAAGACTTTGACTACGATCTTGATCGGAAACAACATTTTCCATGCCAGCTGTGCTTCTTTGTCTACGTTATTGGTAATGCGCCAGTTTTCTTCTGAATACGTCGTGTATGGTACGATCATTACGACCATCATCGTATACTTATTTGCAGAGATGCTCCCGAAGAGTCTGGCAAAGTCAAGAAGCGAGGAGATCGCGTTGATCTTCGCAGGCAGCATGCAGCTGTTTGTACGCTTATGTACTCCGGTATCTTTTTTATTTTCCGGTATCTCCAATATGCTGTCTCACACATTGGCGGCGGAAGACAGCGGAAAAGTAACCGAAGAGGACTTGCTGAACATTATTGAAACAATTGAAGATGAAGGTGTTTTAGAACCGGAAAAACAGGCGCTTGTAAATTCAGCGATCGAGTTTGGACAGAAACGTGCAGAGGATATTATGGTTCCGATCTCAGAAGTGGTTCGTATATCCAGCTCGACTTCTCTTGATAAACTGGCTGAATTTATCCGAATGTCGCCGTATTCTCGTATCCCGATCTATGAGGGAAGAGAAGACAATATTGTAGGAATCCTTCCGACCAACGATTTTCTGAACCGTTATGTACAGAAACAGCCGATCATGCTTCGCAAGATGCTGTTAAAGCCGTATGTGTTCGAGAAGAAGATCGAGGTTTCCGAACTGCTCCAGAGAATGCGTCTTAACAAACTTCATATGGTATTCATCTGTGATGAAAACCGTAAAAAAGTGGGTGTGATCACCATGGAAGACATTCTGGAAGAGCTGGTTGGAGATATTCAGGATGAGAGCGATGCAGGCGAAGGCCTGCAGCTGATGTAGGAAGGAGGATACGTGTATGGCATATATTGGTATTTTCCTTTTACTGATGGGATCCGCATTTTTCTCAGGTTCTGAGATTGCTTATACCTCTCTCAATAAATTGAAACTCAAAAAAGAAAGTGAAGATCCAAAGGGAGTCATGAAGGTCGTTCTTTACATATACAACCATTACGACCGTGCATTATCTACGATCTTGATTGGCAACAATCTGGTAAATATTGCAGCGACTTCCATCGCGACAGTTCTTGCTGTCAGCCTGGCTGCTTCCATGGAAGGAAAGATTACAGATGATCTGGCTTCCACCGTGGTAACTGTAGTGATGACAGTATTGATCCTGATCTTTGGTGAGATCACTCCGAAAATGGTGGCCAGACGTTGCAACGAATCCATTGCAAAGTTTGCCGCATATCCGTTACGGATTTTAATGATCCTCTTTTTCCCGGCCGTGCTGATCACGACGGGTATTGTAAATCTTTTCAGTCTCTTATGGAAAAAAGATGACAGAGAAGAGGTCACGATCACAGAAGAGGAATTTGAAAATATTCTGGATACGATAGAAGATGAAGG
>JAFOCX010000256.1 GCA_017380975.1 Lachnospiraceae bacterium | reverse complement strand
GCAAAAATGCGATTCTGAAGGGAATGAATCTGGAAGAAGGTGCGACTATGAAAGAGCGAAATCGCCAGATTGGAGGACACCGAGAGTAGAGCAGGAAGGCATTGTGAAGAGGAGGGGAAGATATGACAATAAGAGACAGTTCAAGAGAATATGCTGATATCATAAACCTTCCACATCCGGAATCCAAAAAACATAAGCGTATGTCCATGAGAGACCGTGCAGCGCAGTTTAGTCCGTTTGCAGCTTTGACCGGTCATGATGCGGCGATCAAAGAAACTGCCAGATTAACGGATGATTTTACAGATTTGGATGAATCTATGAAGAGAAATCTGGATGAAAAACTGGTTTTAATTTTAGAAAAGCTGAATGAAAAACCGATCGTTACAATCACGTACTTCTTGAAAGATTTGCGAAAGGCCGGAGGCTCTTATGAGGCTTCGGAGGGATGGATAAAAAAAGTAGATTTTTATGATCGTCTGATCGTGATGGGAGATCAGACACGTATTATGCTGGACAGTATTGTGGATATTGAAAGCGATCTGTTTCGAAAATATTAGGGACATATAAAGAAAGGCAAGACCGATGAATGGTCTTGCCTTATTTGATCATATAGGATTAACCTTTGATATAGTTATAAACAGTCTTCACGCCGTAACCTGTACCGCCCTTCGGGTAACCGTCTTTTTTGCTCTTAGCAAATGTAACACCGGCTACATCGATGTGCATAAATGGTTTGTCCTCTTTGAATTCATCTAAGAAGAGACCTGCGCAGATACCGCCTGCACCGTTCGTGGAAGAGTTGAAGAGGTCGGCAATATCAGATTTGATATATTCACGATATTCCTCAAAATGTGGAAGGCGTGCATATTTTTCACCTGCGATATCGCTGTGGGATGCAATCTGCTCGAACATTGCATCGTCTGTTGTCAGAACACCTGCACAAATATCACTGAAGAAGTTGGAGCAGGAACCTGTCAGTGTGCTGAGCTCGATGATGCTGTCAACCTGTTCCTTGCGGATCATGTATGTGATCGCGTCAGCCAGAGTGAGACGGCCCTCTGCATCAGTACTGTGAATGAAGACGCTCTTGCCTGCCATTGTATGAACGATATCTCCGTTTCTGTAGCCTGCACCGTCTACCATGTTTTCACATGCAGCAACAACAGTAACAACATTCTTCGGAAGTTTGTTCATGGCGATGGAGCACATTGCGCCGATAACGGCAGCGGAACCGGCCATATCACCTTTCATTGCGTGCATGTTTGCACCCGGTTTTAAGAAAAGTCCACCGGAATCATAGCAGAGACCTTTACCGATCACACCTTTTGCTACACCTTCTCCGCCGTTGTAGCGCATAACGATGAGTTTCGGCTCGTTGATGCTTGCACGACCAACAGTCAGGAATGCATGCATACCAAATTCTTCACAGGCAGCTTTATCGAATACTTCAACTTCAAAACCATATTCTTTACCGAATGCTGCAGTACGAGCTGCAAGTTCAGCCGGAGTAAGAACTTCAGCCGGTTCATTTACAAGGTCACGTGCAATGCAGATACCTTTTGCAATGTTTGCGCCTTCTTCGAGGGCAGCAGCGATATCTTCATTAGCGAATACATGGATTTCTTTGTCTGTATAACCTGCTTTTTTGATCATGTATTTATCAAATGCATAGTCGCAAAGCGGAAGCGTGCTTGCAAACTGACGGGCGATCTCGTCTTTTTCCATAAAGAACATGTTTGTAAAGTTATCAACAAATACAACTTTGGATTTCAGCTCGTTGAGTTTCGTACCAACTTTTAAAGTTGCTTTTCTGAAGATCGGAAGAGCTTTTTCGTAAAGTTTGCAGTTGAAACCAACAAGGATCAGGTTTACAAAGTGATCTCCCAGTTTCATACGGAAAGACTTTACTGTTCCCGGCTCCAGACCAAAGTCATCTCCGCCGAGCGCTGCATCAAATGCTTCCTGAATTGCCGGATCAGAGAATGTCGGTACCGCATCAAATTTTGTGTAGCGAACGATTGTATCAACGTTCTGCGGACAGGAGGTTACCATCTTAAAATTCATCATGTTACGTTCCTTTCTACAAGTGCATAGCTTGTCTGTAGTATATGAATATAGAATACCACACTTTGCAAACGGGCTCAATGGATATTGTACCATCTTCGAAAATATCAGTACTTGTTTCTTAAGACGTAGTTTGGTAAAATAAATATATTATGTGGAATCACGCGATTGAAAGGAGTACGGACAAATTATGACAAATACATTATTATGGAATGCGGGTTATATCGATGCAGAGGGAAAACTTCAGACCCATAAAAATATCGAGATCAAAGATGGTGTGATCGCAGCGATCAGTGATTATACAGAAGGGGCTCCGCTTCCGGAAGCAGAGGAACAGATCTGCTGTAAAGACTATATTGTAACTCCTGGTTTTGTAAACATGCATGCACATGCTGCGATGAATATCTTTAAAGGAATCGCTGAAGATGCATCTGCAGATGCGTGGTTCAATGAATATATCTGGCCGTATGAGAGCAAGATGACGGATGAAGATGTTTACCTCGGAACAAAACTTGCGATCGCAGAAATGGCAAGCCATGGTGTGACTGCATTCGCTGATCATTATTTTGGTGAGGAGCAGGTATTAAAGGCAGTTCATGAAACAAAGATCCGCGCAGATATCGCGCCGACCATTTTTGGTACTGCAGGCAATCTCGATGCTCGTTTGACAGAGGTGGGAGATCTTGTAGATAAATATCAGAAAATGAATTCCAGAGTTCATGTACGTTTCGGTCCGCATTCTCCGTATACATGTCCGGAACCGTATCTTTCCGAGATCATCAAAGCAGCAAAAGCACACAATTCCGGAATCCATCTTCACATTTCTGAGACAAAAGAGCAGGTACAGCAGAGTATGGCTGCATTAGGAAAGACTCCGTTCCAGGTTAGCTATGAGGCAGGCTGTTTTGATCTGAACTGCCTGGTAGCACATGGTCTCTGGGTAGAAGACGAGGATCTGAAATATCTTGGAGAGAACACATGGTTCAGCTTCTGCGCAAAAACATACATGAAGCTTGCTATGGGTAACGGCGGAATTTACAGAAATAAAGAGCATCTGAACTTCTCCTTTGGTACTGACGGCGGAGCAAGTTCCAACACACTGGATATCTTAGAGCAGGCACGAACATTTACATTGATCGGTAAATATATCTGTGATGACCCGACTGCCTATGAGACTTCCTATATCTGGAAACACCTGATGGATGGTCATAGAGCGCTTGGCTTTAATACAGGAAAAGTGGAAGTGGGATATGAGGCAGACCTGGTTGTCTGGGATCTGAAGAGAGTCAATACATTCCCGGTTTACAATCCGCTGACAGCGCTTCTCTACAGTGCAGATGCATCCAATGTAAAATACACAATGGTAAAAGGTGATTTCCTGAAGTATGACGGAAAACTGACATGCGTGAATGAAGATGAATTGCTGGCGGATGTGAAAGCTGCGCATACAAAACTTCTCGCACGCGGTAAAGGAAAGGCAATCGTAGTATATTAAGATAAGGGGACCAATTATGTTTGAGACAATGCATTATGTTGTAGCAAGTATTGACGGTGATTATGCACATTTAAAAAGAACAGACGTGGATGACAATGAATTAAAACTGGTAGCAAGAGCGCTTCTTCCGGATGGAATTGCGGAAGGAACCAAGCTGAAATATGAAATGCTCCAGTACGAGATCGAGGGATAAGAAAAACCGCGGCGTATCGAAATGGTATGTCGCGGTTTCGTTATTTATACAGTTTTTGATTTTGCAGAAGCATGGTGTTCTGCTCGCTGATAGACAATAAGGCCTCCGATCATGAACAAAGCTCCGAGAAAGACGATCGGCTGAGGAACTTCTCCAAGCATAAAATATGCGGAGACGGCTGCACAGAACGGACTGAGCAAGCTGATCAGGGACATGGTTACGGACTTAATATATTTCAGACACCACATATTCATGGATTGACCGATCAGCGTACATCCGAAGCTGACGCCAAGAAGCGGAAGGATGGCGTCTTTTGGAATTGCAAAGGATGCACCGCTCATAGCTGCATAGATGGCTGCGAGGATACCGGAAGCAAAATATGAGATTCCCATCATTGGGATCAAGTCAAAATGCTGGCGTGCTTTTCGTCCGAAAATGTTATTGAGAGCAAAAAAGCTGCAGCAGATTACGATCAGTGTCATGATAAACGGACTTCCAAAGGATGTGACATTGTCAATACCGATGACGGTAACTCCGATCAGGCAGATAAAAATGCCAACCAAAGACCGAAGGGAAGTGGTTTCCCGGTAAAAGAGATAGAGGAAGACCACGATCATGATCGGCTGCATATTAGAGAGTGTGGTCATGGTAAATGCCTGGGCGCCCATTCGGAGACATTCCGCCCATAAAACAAAGCCTCCAAATTTTGTAAAGCTGTAAAAAATGAAGAGTTTCCAGATTCGGAATGGAGCAGTCTTCATATTTTCCCGATAACTCTTTTTAGAGAATGCCCAAGGAAGCATGACCAGAGATACAAAAAGCAGGCGATAACAGGTTACAACAGAAGAATCCATTCCTGTTTTTACGATCAAAGCCAGGAATGTAGAGGTGAACGAGTTGATAACAACAGATAAAACAGCAGCACCGAGAGCTTGCTTCGGTGTGATTGTACTGGATGGTGATCGTTGGCAAGCTCGATGTGTAGATGATAGCGAAGTGGCAGTGGGAACTCGCGTGCGCATCGTGGGCTACGACAGCATTATTCTTGAGGTAGAAAAATT
>JAFOCX010000255.1 GCA_017380975.1 Lachnospiraceae bacterium | reverse complement strand
GATATTTCGCAAACGCGGAGGCTGAGGAATAATGCAGACTTGGGCTCAGATCCTGGCATCAGGCCAGAAAAAACTGCAGGACGCAGGGATTGCAGAATACAATTTAGATGCATGGTATCTTTTTGAGCATGCGTTTGGGATCAGCAGGATGCAGTATTTTATGTGTTCTGTCCAGAATGCAGAACCGACAGAGGAAGCACTTAAGGAGTTCAATGAGGGCATTGAGCGACGTGCGAAACGTGAGCCGCTTCAGCACATTCTTGGTACGCAGGAATTTATGGGGCTGGAGTTCTTTGTGAACCGCCATACTCTGATTCCGAGACAGGATACAGAAACACTGGTGGAGCTGGTGCTGGCGGATCACAAGGAGAAGGATATCAAACTTCTTGATATGTGTACCGGTTCCGGCTGTATTGCGATCAGCCTTGCGGTGCATGGCGGATATCATCATGTGGAAGCGGCTGATATTTCGACAGAAGCGCTGAAGGTTGCAGAGCAGAATGCAGAGAAATTGCTGCAGGATCCGATCTGTTTCCGACACAGCGACCTGTTCGGCGCGTTCGATCCGAATGCAGATAAATTTGATATAATCGTATCCAATCCTCCGTACATTCCGAGTGATGTGATCGAGGAATTGGAGCCGGAAGTTCGTGACTTCGAACCGAGAAGCGCGCTGGATGGTACGGCAGACGGACTGTTCTTCTACGAGAAACTGGCGGAAGAATGCGGCAGATTCTTAAAGGAAAATGGTTCCGTATATTTTGAAATCGGACATGACCAGGGTGAAGCAGTGGAAAACCTGCTGAGAACTCATGGATTTAAAGATACAAAGACAATCAAAGATCTGGCAGGCAACGACCGAGTGGTCTGCGGCAGATGGCAGACTGTGTAAGGGTTCTTGACAGCTGCAACCAAGTGTAACAGGAGGTTACCCATGTTTGACCGTTTAGAAGATATCGTAAAACATTATGAAGAAATTATGTTTGAACTGAGCAACCCGTCTGTTACTGACGATCAGAGAAAGTTCCGTGCTCTCATGAAAGAGCAGGCAGACCTGACTCCGTTAGTAGAGACATACAAGCAGTATACTCAGGCAAAACAGACTGTAGAAGACAGCCTTTTCCTTCTTGAGGAAGAGTCCGATGAAGATTTAAGAGAGCTTGCAAAAGAGGAGCTTGCTGAAGCAAAGAAAGAAATCGAAGAACTTGAGAATAAGATCAAGATCCTTCTCCTTCCGAAAGACCCGAACGATGACAAGAACGTTATCGTCGAGATCCGTGCGGGCGCAGGCGGAGACGAGGCAGCATTATTCGCAGCTGAGTTATACCGTATGTATGTGCACTACGCAGAGAGCCAGAGATGGAAATGCGAGCTGATCAACGTAAGTGAGAGTGGAATCGGCGGTATGAAAGAAGTTGAATTCATGATCACAGGTCAGGGCGCATATTCTAAATTAAAATATGAGTCTGGTGTACACCGTGTACAGCGTGTTCCGGAGACTGAGTCCGGCGGACGTATCCACACATCCACAGCAACAGTTGCAATTATGCCGGAGGCTGAGGAGTTCGATATCGTGATCGAGGATAAAGACGTTCGTATCGACGTAATGCGTGCGTCCGGTAACGGCGGTCAGTGTGTCAACACAACTGACTCCGCGGTACGTTTAACACATATGCCGACAGGAATCGTAATTTACAGCCAGACTGAGAAATCTCAGTTACAGAACAAAGAAAAAGCGTTCCGCTTACTCCGTTCCAAGTTATATGACATGGAGCTTGAGCGCCGTCAGAATGAAGAGGCAGCAGAGCGTCGTTCCCAGATCGGTACAGGTGACCGTTCCGAGAAGATCCGTACTTACAACTTCCCGCAGGGCCGTGTGACAGAGCACAGAATCAAGCTGACTCTGTACAGACTGGAGCCGATCATGAATGGTGACATTCAGGAGATCATCGACAGCCTGATCGCAGCTGACCAGGCAGCGAAGCTTGCGAAGATGAACGAAGACGTTTAAAGAAACAAATGTCCTATACCGGCTGAAATAGTCGGTGTAGGGCTTTTCTGTATGATGGAGGTATAAAAAATGAAACCAGAAAAGAATCATTCACCCTTTCGAATTGGATTTCACATTTTCCAGGGTGCACTGATCGGACTTGGAGCCGTACTTCCGGGCATTTCCGGAGGCGTTCTGATGGTTGTGTTTGGTATTTATAAGACAGTCATGGAGTTCCTGGCAGATCCGATCCGCAAATTTAAAACACATTTTCCGAAACTGTTTCCGTATGGAGTTGGTTTGATCGTTGGTGTCCTGGGTGTTGCAAATCTGCTGTCCTTTTTACTGGATAAATATCCGGACCCATCCGTGTGCGTATTTATCGGTCTGATCACCGGTATGCTTCCGTCCCTGTTCCGTGAAGCCGGAAAAGAAGGACGCAGCGGTGCATCTTTCGTATCGATGGTCATCGCCATGATCGCGATCTTTGCACTGCTCATCAGCTTACGCGTGATGTCCGTGCAGATCGAGCCGAGCCTGGCATGGTACTTATTCTGTGGGTTTTGTCTGGCACTTAGCATTATTGCTCCGGGCATGAGTTTCTCCACACTGTTAATGCCGCTGGGATTATATGAACCGTTCGTAGCAGGCATCGGTCATCTGGATATGTCTGTGTGCATCCCGGGAGGAATCGGAGCACTGGCAACCATTATCTTATTTGCCAAGACAGTTAATGCACTGTTTGAAAACTTCTATTCCGTTGCATTCCATGCGATCATCGGTGTAGTAATCGCAGCAACGATCATGATCATTCCGGTTGGAGGTTTTACAGCTTCCGTAACAAGTGCGATCGTAAATGTGATCTGTCTTGTGGCAGGTATCGCAGCAGCGTTAGCGCTGGATAATTTTAATCAGAAATTTGAAGTGGAATAAATGGATATTTAGATTAGTAAAAATAATAAAGAGTTATCTGT
>JAFOCX010000032.1 GCA_017380975.1 Lachnospiraceae bacterium | reverse complement strand
GACAGCGTCATGGGCGCAGATTTCCATGTAAACATCTGCCTCACGAACCATCTTCCGCGTTTATTAAAGAATGAATGCACAGCCATCCTTTGCAGTCATGATGTTCTGGCTCACAGTGTTATGATCCACTGCCTGGAGCTCGGTCTGCGCATTCCGGAGGATATCAGTATCATGGGATTCGATGATATTCCGCTCTGCAGATACACGGCTCCGCCGTTGACCACCATCCGTCAGAAACGAACTTCTCTCGGAAAAAGTGCATTCAGCGCTCTGATCAACCAGTTAAATCATGTTCCGATTGGTACACTGCTGCTGCATGCAGAACTGATTGAACGAGCATCCTGCGGACCGGTAAATAGAAAAGACTGAAAATGAATAATTCATTTTCAGTCTTTTCTATTTCATAACCGATCATGGATGATCCCCGCTCTAGCCGGAAAGACGACCATAAAGCTCCATCTTATGGCGCAATTTCACAGCAAGGTCATTTCCATAGCTGCCAGGAATTGCTCTCCATCTCCAGTTCTTGCCTACCGTAGACGGTGCGTTCATTCTGGTCTCGCTGCCGAGTCCCAGAACATCCTGCATCTGTACCATAGTGAGATCCGCCATCGTACTCCAAAGAGCACGCATCATTCCCCAGTGATATCCTTCTTCTTCCGTAAGACCCATATATTCCACTGCTGTTTCAATATCCTCCGGATTTGCAGATTTCATCCAGCCAAGGCACGTATCGTTATCATGGGTTCCTGTATACGCGATGCAGTGCGGAATATATTTATATGGAAGATATTCTACACTATTAGCATCTCTCTTATCAAAAGCAAATTCCAGAATCTTCATTCCGGGGAATCCACTCTCACAAAGAAGCTGTTTTACAGAATCCGTCAGATAGCCCAGATCTTCCGCAATGATCGGCTGTTTTCCAATGGCATTTTCTACGGCGCGGAACAGATCCATACCAGGACCTTTTTTCCAAACACCGCGTTTTGCATTGATATCTCCGTACGGGATTGCAAAATAAGAATCAAACCCACGGAAATGATCAATGCGAAGCATATCGTATACGCTGCAGAGATACTGGATTCTCTGGATCCACCAAGAATAGCCTTCTTTCGCCTGATACTCCCAGTCATACAGCGGGTTGCCCCATAACTGTCCATCGGCAGAAAAACCATCCGGCGGAACACCGGCCACTTCTTTCGGACATAATTCCTCGTCGAACTGAAATAACTCCGGATGCGCCCATGCATCCACGCCGTCGAGAGAAACATAAATCGGCAAATCTCCAATGATAGAGATTCCTTTATTATTTACATAGTTACGAAGTTTGTTCCACTGATGGAAAAACAAATACTGGATTGTTTTCCAGAATAATATTTCTTCCTTGTGTTCCTTTACAGCCAAGTTCAGAGCTTCGCCATCGCGATTTTTGTGTCCTGACTCCCATTCTTGCCAGCACTTACCTCCGTTTACATATTTCAATGTCATAAACAGTGCATAGTCATCCAGCCAGAATGCGTTTTTTTCACAGAATTTCGGATAATCCTTTGCCGGATTTTCCAAAAACTTTTTCACCGCTTTCTTAAGAACCGGATAACGCTTTTCATATAAAACTCCGTAATTCACATCGTCCGGATCGCTCTCCCAATCGATATATTCATAATCGGATGCCTCTAAAAGCCCCTCTTCTTTCAACTCATCAAGATCAATAAAGTACGGGTTACCTGCATTTGTGGAGAACGACTGGTACGGAGAATCTCCATAACCGGTCGGACAGATTGGCAGAATCTGCCAATGCGACTGTCCTGCTGCTTCTAAAAAGTCAGCAAATTCTCGCGCCGACTGTCCCATACTACCGATACCGTGCGGAGAAGGGAGAGAAGACAAATGCATTAAAATTCCGTTGCTTCTCACATCATTCACGTCCTTATCCATATTGGTACAGAGACAAGATCCTTATCTCTCATCCCCAATTATTTATGGTTTCAATCAAACAACTAGCGGCACCTTTGTGCGCTTTCGCCTACAATTACCTGGAATGGAACTGTTTCATGAACCGCATTGTTTAATCCAACAATATTTTCCAGGAGAATCTCCACACTTCGTTTAGCAATGACCTCTCGGTCCTGACGGATTGTCGTAAGCTTTGGAGATACATAGTTTCCAAGCTCAATTCCATCGAATCCCAGAACAGAAATGTCTTCCGGAACACGAAGTCCACGGTCACGGATTGCCCGAATCGCACCAAGAGCCATTGTATCGGACATTGCAAATACCGCTGTCAACTCTGGCATCTGTTCCATCAAAATCCCCATTGCTTCATATCCCTGTGAGATAGAAAACAATGCCGGTACATACTGTCGTTCTACTTCAAAGGAAATACCAAATTCATCAAATGCTTTTCTGCATCCAATATAACGTGTGATCGCAGCTCTGGATTTCTCAAGCTGACCTCCCAGAATGCCGATATTATTATGTCCCAGTTTCAACAGATAGCAGATCGCAGCATACGCAGCTTCCGAGTCATCGGTACTGACACTGGAAAGATTCTCAAATCCCAGGGAATCACCGGAGTTAGTTACCAAAACACAGGGAATCTTGACATTTTCAAAACGCTCCTTGAAATATTCCAAGTTACTTCCCAAAAACAGAATTCCCATCGGTCTTCGCTCTATGATCACCTGTAATGCCTGTTCCAGCTCATTCTCCATCTCGCCTATGTAATACATCAAGCAGGCATATCCTTTTTCACGGATCATACCCTGCATCTGCTCCACGATCGAAGCAAACAGCATGTTCTGATTACCTTTTACGATGATCGCAATTCCATTGCTGGCCTGCTGTTTTAAGTGTTTTGCATTGCTGTTCAGCTTGAAGTGATGTTTTTCAACCACTTCTAAAATTTTCGCACGGGCTTTATCCGAAACATCCGGATGGTTGTTGAGCACGCGGGAGACAGTTCCCACTGCATATCCGGATTCCTGTGCAATATCTTTTATGGTCAACGCCATCAATTAGCCCTTTACAGCACCGGCTGCAACGCCTTTGATGATGTGTTTCTGACCCAGTAAGTAGGTGATAACGATCGGGATAACGGTCAGCATGATACATGCCATCATTGGTCCCATCTCAACTCTGCCGTAACTGCCACGGAAATACTGGATCAGCATCGGGATTGTCTTGTACTTCTTGATGTCGAGAACCAGTGTCGGCAGGAGGTAGTCGTTCCATACCCACATTGCTTCCAGGATGCCAACGGAAACCATAGTCGGTTTTAACATCGGCATTACAATAAGGAAATAGGTCTGAAGCGGGTTACATCCATCGATCATGGACGCTTCCTCAACCTCTAACGGAATGGATTTCATAAAGCCTGCGAACATAAATACCGCAAGACCGGCACCAAATCCAAGATAAATGATCCAGATATTCCACGGAGTATTTAACTTTAGCTGATCCGCTGTCTGAGACAGTGTAAACATAACCATCTGGAACGGAACAACCATGGAAAATGCGAACAGGAAATATAATCCGGAGGATACGATTCCCTTTACGCGGGTAATATACCAGGAACACATGGAACAGAGGAGAAGAATTGCAATAACAGATGTCACTGTGATCACAATGCTGTATCCCAAGCTCTGTAAAAATCCTTTGGAATTGATCGCATTCAGGTAGTTCTCAAGACCTGCAAATGTCTCTGCAGTCGGCAACTGGACTGCGCTGTTTGTGGAGATCGATGTTTCTTCTTTCAAGGAGTTAAAGAAGATCATAACGATCGGATACATATAAAGAACGGATGCAATCGTTAAGATAACGGTCCACATCATATCTAATGCTTTATTTTCTTTCTTCATTACTGCTGCACCTCCTTGGATCTTGTCGCTTTAAGCTGGATCATAGAGATCGCGATAACCAGAATACAGAAAATAACGGCTTTCGCCTGACCAAGGCCCTTCCACTGTGCACCTGCACGTGCGTAGAACGTGTTGTAAATGTTCAGGGCGAGCATTTCTGTCATATGTTTCGGGTCACCGGCTGTAAGAGCAAGGTTCTGGTCAAACAGCTTGAAGGAGTTTGTCAATGTTAAGAATACACAGATCGTAATGGAAGACATGATCATCGGAATCTTCACCTTTAATAAGGTTGTGATCGCGTTTGCACCATCGATCTCAGCCGCCTCGAGCAGTTCGCCCGGTACGTTCTGCAGACCTGCGATGTAGATGATCATCATATAACCGATCTGCTGCCATGCGGTCAGGATAATGAGACCCCAGTAACCGGCTGTCTCATTGAGCGCAAGCAGCGGCTCACCAACGATGGAAAGTACACAGTTGATGAGGATCTGCCAGATATAACCTAATACGATACCACCGATCAGGTTCGGCATGAAGAAAATAGTACGGAAAATGTTCGTACCTTTTAATTTTCGTGTCAGAAGCAGTGCGAGTCCAAGAGCAATCACGTTAATGACCACGATGGATACAACTGCATACGAAACTGTAAATCCGAGTGCATTTGTGAAGGATTCATCTGCAAATGCTCTCTGATAATTGGCGATTCCTACCCATTTGGCATTTTTAACGGTTGTGAACTGGCAGAAGGACAGATACAGACCCTCTGCGAACGGGATAATAAAACCGATCACGAATGCTGCGAATGTTGGAATTACGAAGAGCGGTGAATATTTCTTCAACGCTTTTTCCATAGAAGTACCCCTTTCTAGTAAATACATTCCCCATATAAAATCAGGGGCAGGCAAGTCACTTGCCCGCCCCTTTGAAAAGGTTCAATATACAGCAATTGAATCAATTTATAATTTTAATTACTGCGGATTTGCAAGAGCGTACTCTGTAGCCCAACCCTCAACGAATGCTGTAACTACTTCTGCCCAGTTAGCATCTGTCTGGTCTGCAGCATAAGCTGTAAGAGCCTGACCTACGCCATTCTTCCACTCCTCAGACGGCATTGTCGGGAAGTTCCAGGATACCGGAAGCTTGCCAGCGTTTGTATAAGCAACGTCCTGTTTAACGAAGAGGTTCGGGGACTCAACAGCGTTCTTGAACGGGATTACGAAGCCCATCTCGTTAGCCATTGCATTTGTACCTTCCTCAGAAGTTACACACCAAGCCATGAAATCAAGTGTAGCCTGGATATCAGCTTCCTCAGCTTCTGCGTTTACACACCAGTAGTTCTCTGTACCTGTGCAGAGACCCTGATTAGCTTCGTCGCCAACACCAACGTAGATCGGGATCATAGCCAGATCGTCGTCTGTGAATTTGCCTTCGCCTGTAAGGTTGCCGTACTCCCAAGAACCGTTCTGGAAGAATACTGCCTCACCTGCAAGGAACTCGTTACGGGAATCATCACCTGTCTTAGCTGCTAAATCAGCCGGCTCACATGTGGAGTTGTTGATGTAAAGATCCCAGATGTTCTTGTAGTTGTCAAGGTATGTACCTTTGATCGCGTCTGTAGCACCGATACCGTCTGCCTGATACTCGAAGTAGATCGGAAGGTTAGCAAGGTGTGTCTTGAATCTCCAGTCGGAGGAACCGTCCATACCTGCGGAAGAGAATGCTGCGAAGCCGAGCTCATCTTTACGAGCTGTGATATCTTCAGCAACTTTCTTTAAGTCCTCGAAGGAATCGATCTCTTCTACTGTGTAGCCAGCTTTCTCTAAGAGAGATTTGTTTGTGATGATACCGTAGGACTCAACTACATAAGCGATACCTTTTACAGCGTCACCATCTTTTAATGCGAAACCTTCGCTTGTAAGCTCGTTGTAAATGTCTGTGCCAGCGAGGTCATAGCAGTAATCTGTCCAGTTAGCAAGACCAACCGGGCCGTTTACCTGGAATAATGTCGGAGCGGAGCTCTTGCCCATCTCGGACATAAGTGTTGTCTCGTATTCACCGGAAGCTGCTGTAACAACTGTTACCGGAACACCTGTCTCTTCTGTGTAAGCTTTTGCAAGATCCTGCCACTGCTGATCCTGCTCCGGTTTGAAGTTGAGGTAGTAAACAGAACCATCTGCTGCCGGAGCTGCCTCTGTAGCCGGTGCTACTGTTGTCTCAGTTTTTGCTGCCTCTGTAGCCGGTGCTGCTGTTGTAGCTGCTGTCTGGTTGCTGCCGCAGCCTGTTAATGCTGTTGCGCCTACTGCTGCTGTAAGAGCGAGTGCCATTAATCTTTTCTTCATAAGTTTTTCCTCCCACTTATTTCTTGATTATTGGAATTCTTACTGGAAACGTTACTGGAAACGTTTCCAATTCCTTATATACCTATAATACTATTTTCCAGCGATTTTTTCAAGTAAAATTTACGTGAGATATCAAATTTGATGATTTGCGAAAAAAATATTGTCGTTTTTTGTGCATTTTCTCCAGTTTTCTACAGGTTCGCCGGATTTATAACTTGAAAAATTCCCGGTTCTTCATTATAGTTATTACCATAAATCATGTTAGAAAGTGAGGAATCTCCTTTGAAATTAAAGAAAAATAAACCCGCCTCTTTTGACTCTGCCAAAGCAAAAACACCGACACGCCTTGGCGAGATCATGACTGACGGTCTGCCTACATTAGTCATATGGAACTTTTTATTTCTCCTGTCCTGTATCCCCATTATTACCATTGGTCCCGCAATGGCAGCGATGAGTTTTTGTACCAACGCACTAGTCACAGACGACCGTCCACATAAAAAGGCTGCGAAATTATACCTTCATGCGTTTCGGGTTAGCTTTATAAAAGCACTCCCGATCGGCCTTTGTTTCCTTTTGATCTCCGGGATCTTCGGCATGGGATTTTTCGTATATTCCATGTTCAGCCAGGAACAGATGACATATATCTTCATGGCCTCCCTTTCCCTGCTGGTCCTTCTTCTTTTCTGGAGTACGACAGCCCATCTCTGCCCGCTGCTGTTCGACTTTGAAAAGACTGACTGGAAAAACCATACTCCGGTCCTGGTGCAGAAAAATCTCCGGACTCTGATCTCTGAAGCCGTTGTCTCTGCGCTCGCCCGCATGATCCCGACCGCCATCGGATTGATTTTTTCTATCCTTTGCCTCGGCTGTATCGTCTTATTCTTGCCAGCAACCGTTCCGCTTCTTTTGACACTTGCCTTTTCCGCTGTTGGCGTAGCGATGGCGCTCGCACATACACCATCTGAATAATGGAATGAAAAACCCTCCCGGATTAATAACCAGCCGAGAGGGTTTTTGTTTTCTCATTCCTAAAAGATAATATCAGGAATTAAAAGAAAATCCCGGAAATATAACATTTCCGGGATTGAGATATCTGTTTTGAAACCAACGATTAACGTTTGGAGAACTGCGGAGCGCGACGAGCACCTTTGAGACCCGGTTTCTTTCTCTCTTTCATACGCGGATCTCTTGTTAAGAAACCAGCTTTCTTAAGAACCGGACGGAACTCAGCATCAGCGTGAAGCAGAGCTCTGGAGATACCGTGTCTGATAGCACCAGCCTGACCTGTTGTACCACCACCGTGAACGTTTACAAGAACGTCGAACTTGTCAAGTGTCTCTGTAGCTACGAGCGGCTGACGAACTGTTACTTTTAATGTCTCAAGACCAAAGTACTCATCAATGCTTCTCTTGTTGATTGTGATGTTACCTGTACCCGGTACAAGATATACTCTAGCGATAGATTTTTTTCTTCTTCCTGTTCCATATAATTTAGACATAGTAATTTCCTCCTTCCAGACCTAGATTAAAATTTGATCTCTAAAACTTCCGGCTTCTGAGCTGCCTGCTCGTGGTCAGCACCAGCATATACGTGAAGTTTTGTCATCATGCTTCTACCTAACGGTCCCTTCGGAAGCATACCTTTAACTGCTAATTCAACTACCTTCTCCGGCTTCTTAGCAAGCATCTCTCTTAATGTTGTCTCTCTCATACCGCCAACATAATCGGAGTGGTTGTAGTAGATCTTCTGGTCTAATTTCTTACCTGTAACTTTGATCTTGGAAGCGTTTACTACGATTACGTAGTCACCGCAATCCATATGAGGTGTAAAGATCGGTTTGTTCTTACCTCTTAAAACTTTAGCGATCTCAGATGCTAAACGTCCTAATGTATATCCTGTAGCGTCAACTACATACCATTTTCTTTCGATTGTTGCCGGACTAGCCATAAAGCTCTTCATGGATTTTCCTCCTGTTTGAATTGTACTATATACTCTTAATCGTTTCTTTATCGTATCAAATACTGCTTCCGGGGCTTTGGTTACAGCATTTTTAACCGATGTCACAGTTATACATTATATTATACTCTGTCGGGTGTGTCAACTGTTTTTTTAACGAAAAATCGTACTTTTTCCTTTTGTTTTCCTTTAAAAACAAGGATTTTTAAAGGGTGCGGACATTATTTTTGCCCGCACCCTTTTATACCAGATTTATCCTAAAATGTCAACCGGACATCTTCGATATCTTCTGTTTCTGTTTGATTAGTTCTGGAAATCTACTGTTGCGTTTCCGTTTTCATCGTAAACAACTGCGTCTTTATCAAGAACCAGCTCCTGGATCGCCTCAAGGTATTCTTTAATGGATGCGAATTCCGGCTTGTAGTTTGCGATGATCTCTTTTGCTTTCGCTGCGTCATCTGCAAGAAGTGCTTCTGTTACAAAGAGCTGTGCTTTTGCCGCGTTCACGCAGAGACGGTCCACATCGTCTACCTGGAAATCGATACCGTGGCATACGCCTGTTAAACCTGCTGCCATGAACTGTACGCCCGGCATTACGCATGTAAGATCGCCGAAGTCAGAGGAACCTGTGCTCCATGCCTGGTAATCGAATGCAACACGCTCTTTGCCAACCAGATCAGAACAGCACTGCTCAACCAGTTCCATAAATGCTTTGTCATGAACTTCCGGAGAGTAACCCGGTCTGTCGCAAAGCTCAACACCTGCACCCATAGCCAGAGCTGCTCCTGTTAATGCACGGTTGAATTTTTTATTTTCTCTCTTCATTGCTTCAAGAGTTCTGCCACGAACATAGCTCTCGATCTTCATCTCGTCCGGAATGATATTTACTGCGCAGTTTACACCCATCATGATCGGATGGAAACGAACAGTGTCCTTCTCCTGTAATGTCTCGCGGAGATCGTTACAAGCCTGGAGACCGAGCATAGCAGCATACTGAGCATTTACGCCAAGATGCGGAGCTCCGCCTGCATGTGCGGATTTACCTTTGAAACGGATGGTCTTTGCCATACAGCCGTTGTTGCCGAGACCGCAACAGAAATCGAACGGCTCACCCTCTCCTGCTGCTGTACCATGTACCATAAGTGCAAGATCAATACCATCGAAGAATCCACGGTGCATGAACTCTACTTTACCGCCCATGTAGCTGATCACGCCTTCTTTACGAAGGTTCTCGCGGAATGCCAGCTGGATCATCTCTTCTGCCGGAACTACCATAAGACGGATTGTACCGCAAAGACCGTCTAATGCGCCCGGAGCTTTTAATGCTGCCGCGATACCGAGCATTGCAGCGCCCTGTGCATGGTGGCCGCAGCAATGTGTCATACCGTTTACAGACTCCGGATGTGCAGAAATATCAAGAGCATCTAACTCACTCATGATACAGAGCTTCGGACCCGGTTTGCCTGTCTCTACATCTGTATAGAAACCCGGAATGTTGCCTGCCATTGTCAGCTCATAGCCCATCTCCTGGAACTTCTCTGCCATGTACGCATTTGCTTCCCACTCTGTGTAACCTGTCTGCGGATGCTCCCAGAGCCATCTCTCCGCATCAGCGATCATCTGCTTGTGCGCGTCCACGTTGTTGATAATTAACTGCTGTCTCTCTGTCATTTCTTTGTTCCCCTTTTCTTACTTCTGGAAATCTATAGTTGCGTTGCCATTTTCGTCATAGACAACGGCATCTTTATCAAGTGTCAGTTCATCGATCGCATCAAGATACTCTCTGATGGAGCCAAACTGCGGTTCGTAATTTGCGATGATCTCTTTTGCCTTCGCTGCATCGTTGGAAAGAAGCTCCTCTGTTACAAACAGCTGTGCTTTCGCAGAGTTTCCGCAAATACGGTCTACACTGATGATCCGGTAGTCAATACCGTGACCCACGCCTGCTGCACCTGCTGCATAGAACTGTACGCCCGGCATAACACATGTCAGATCACCGAAATCGGAGGAACCTGTGCTCCAGCCATTATAGTCAAAGCGAACGCGGTCTGCTCCTACCAAATCCTTACAACACTGCTCTGCAAGCTCCATAAATGCCTTATCGTGGTTTTCCGGAGAATAACCCGGTCTGTCGCAAAGTTCTACGCCAGCACCCATTGCAAGGGCTGCTCCTGCCAACGCACGGTTGAATTTTTTATTTTCTCTCTTCATCGCTTCCAGAGTTCTGCCGCGAACGTAGCTCTCGATCTTCATCTCGTCCGGAATGATGTTTACCGCACAGTTTACGCCCATCATGATCGGATGGAAACGAACGGTATCTTTTTCCTGTAATGTCTCGCGAAGATCGTTACATGCCTGGAGACCAAGCATTGCAGCATACTGCGCATTTACGCCAAGATGCGGAGCTCCGCCTGCGTGTGCAGATTTGCCTTTGAAGCGGATTGTTTTTGCCATACAGCCATTGTTTCCGATACCGCATCGGAAATCGTACGGCTCACCCTCACCTGCTGCTGTGCCATGTACCATCATCGCAATGTCGATGTCATCAAAGAATCCGCGGTGCATGAACTCGACTTTACCGCCCATGTAGCTGATCACGCCCTCTTTGCGAAGGTTCTCACGGAACTCTAACTGGATCATCTCCTCCGCCGGAACGATCATCAGACGGATGGTTCCACAAAGACCGTCCAGAGCACCCGGCTCTTTTAATGCGCCTGCGATACCGAGCATCGCTGCACACTGTGCATGGTGGCCGCAGCAATGAGTCATACCGTTAACGGATTCCGGATGGCCCGCAATATCGAGGGCATCCAGCTCACCCATAATGCAAAGTTTCGGTCCCGGTTTTCCTGTTTCTACATCTGTATAAAAGCCCGGAATATTTCCTGCCATCACCAGTTCATAGCCCATCTCCTGAAACTTTTCAGCCAGGTATCCATGCGCTTCCCACTCTGTAAAACCTGTCTGCGGATGCTCCCAGATCCAGCGCTCTGCTTCCGCGATCTGCTGCTTGTAAGCGTCTACGTTTTTCACGATCAACTGCTGTCTATCTGTCATATTCGTGTCTTCCTTTATTTCTGTTTTTTAGCCTCTAAATAATCATTCAGCTCTGTATTCTTTACATTTGTAATGAACATATGACCCGGAGCATGTGTGATCACCAACGGAGGTTTTACACGCTCAACCGCTGCCTGCGGAGTTACACCGCAAGCCCAGAATACCGGGATCTCACCTTCACGGATCTCCACTGCATCGCCGTAATCCGGTTTATTTACATCTGCAATACCGATCTCGGCCGGATCGCCCATATGGATCGGAGCACCGTGCACGTTCGGATAACGTCCTGTGATCTCTGCTGCGATCTTTGCATTTTCCGGTGTCATCGGACGCATGCTGCAGACAACCGGTCCCTCGAATACGCCTGCCTTTTCACACTCGATATTTGTTTTGTACATCGGAACGTTGCATCCCATGGAAATATGGCGCACATCGATGCCTGCCTGCAATAATGCCTCCTCAAAGGAGAAGCTGCAGCCGATCAGGAATGCTACGGAGTCCTCTGTCCAATACGGAGTTGCATCGGTTACCTCATCAACCTTTACGCCATCTTTGTATACAAAATATTTCGGAATATCTGTCACTACATTGGCACCCTCACCCATATCGTGGATCATCGGATCTCCCTCAATGATCTCCAGAACCGGGCACGGCTGCGGATTTTTCTTTGCAAATTCTTTAAAATCCTCTGCATAGGATCTCGGTAAAATTGCAAGGTTCGCCTGTGCATAACCTCCGCACATACCTGCTGTCGGATAATCGATCTCGCCGCTGCGGATCTTGAGCCAGATATCCTCCGGTCTCCAATTACGATAATCAGCCATTATATCCCTCTTTCAACTCTTTGAATTCTTTCTTTTCTCTGCAGTACCAGTACTGGGCCGCCTCAATGGAGATCCATTTAAAATGAATCTTGTGGCCCGGCATACACTGTGCAAGGATCGGAAGGTCTACAGAAATTACATTACCGATTTTTGTATAGCCGCCGGTTGTCTGATGATCCGCCATCATAACGATCGGATTTCCGTGGGACGGAACCTGAACCGCACCAAAGCTGATACCGTCTGTGATAATGTCGCCGCCGACTTTATGTTTGATCACTTCACCCTGCATTCTGCAGCCCATACGGTCATACTCATTGCTGATCGTATATACATTGTTGAAGAATGTGTCGATGCTGCTCTGCGGGAAACAATCATCCTGCGGTCCTAACACCACGCGGATCTCATGCTCTCTTGCACTGAAATCCGGAACCGGAAGTTTTCTTGCACTCATATTCGGAAGAGATGTTTTCGGAGCTGTGAAGCCGATCTCATCGCCAGCCTCCAGCTTTCTTCCCTCAAAACCGCCGATCTTGGACTTTAAGTTTGTAGATTTGCTTCCCATAACCACCGGAACGTCGAGACCGCCTGCGAACGCAACATATGCGCGTGCACCACTCTTCGGTGCTGCAAAGCTTAATGTCTGACCGGCCTTCACAAGAACTGCCTCATATCTCGGGATCGGAGCTCCGTT
>JAFOCX010000254.1 GCA_017380975.1 Lachnospiraceae bacterium | reverse complement strand
CAGATCATGACACAGGATCTCGGCGGCCGCGGCTTCTTATCCGTACTGCCGTCCAATCCGATCGCAGAGGCTGCTGAAACACTGAAAACCGCTTCCAGGGTTCTTCTCCTTACCGGTTTCCCGGTCCGCCTTGGTGACGGTGTGTTTATCGGAGAAACAGACGGTCCTTCCGGCACTGCCAATCTGGCAGCCGCATTTACAAGTGCTAACGCAGAGGTTCTCGTCGTAACCGATCAGGCTTCCCATCACCTTTTAGAAGAAGCACTTGCTTATCGTGCACCGAAAGCGAAACTTGCCCTTCTTCCGGAAGAGCATACAGAGGCGTTCATTAAGAACTGTATTGCAGATTTTGCACCGACTCATTTTATCAGTCTGGAACGTCCGGGAAAAGCATGTGACGGACATTACCACAACATGCGCGGAGAATCCATTGACGATATGATCACAGATTCTGACTTGTTCTTATCTGAATCTAAGCGTTTCGGTGCTGTTACCATCTCAATCGGTGACGGCGGCAACGAAATGGGCATGGGAACCTTCCGCAAAGAAGTGGCAGAACACGTTCCGTGCGGAGATATCATCTGCGCCATGGACGGCGCTGATATCACCCTTGCCAGCGGCGTATCCAACTGGTGGGGATGGGGACTGGCTGCCCTGCTCTCCCTTCAGACCGGAGAGAATCTTTTACCGACAGAAGCGGAAGAAACAGAGCTGCTGCATCGTGTTGTATTAGCAGGAGGTGTCGACGGATGCACAAAAGAAAACGTGGATACCGTGGATAATCTTCCGTTAGATGCGCACCTTGCTCTGCTTCGCGGTGTCAATGAATTAGTAAACGCAAAACTTTCCAATTAACAGAAGGGCGACTGCAAGAATCTCCTCGCTTGCAATCGCCCTTTCCCTTACTTTTCTGCATTAATATAATTTACCAGGCCTCCGGCAGAAATGATCTTCTGCATGAACGGAGGGAACGCCTGACCCTTATAGTCCTCATTCTTTGTAATGTTGTGGATCATACCACTGTCAAAATCAATCTCTACTTCATCTCCTGCTTCGATCGCGTTGGCAGCCTCTGCACATTCGATGATCGGAAGACCGATGTTGATCGCATTTCGATAGAAAATACGTGCAAATGTTTCCGCGATGACACAGCTGACACCAGCACATTTGATCACAAGCGGTGCATGCTCACGAGACGAACCGCAGCCGAAGTTCTTCTGTGCCACCATGATGTCACCCTTCTGAACCGTCTTGATAAACTCTTTATCAATATCTTCCATACAATGTTTCGCCAGTTCCATTCCATCTGTGATGTTCAGATAACGAGCCGGGATAATCACATCTGTATCTACGTTGTCGCCATATTTATATACTCTGCCTTTTGCCTGCATAAACGTTTCTCCTTCCTACATTCCGATCTCAGCCGGGCCGGAAATCTTTCCGGTCACAGCACTTGCTGCAGCCACTGCCGGGCTCGCAAGATAAACTTCGGAATCCACATGTCCCATACGTCCCACAAAGTTACGGTTTGTTGTAGATACACAGCGCTCACCGGCTGCTAAAATACCCATATAACCGCCGAGACACGGTCCACAAGTCGGTGTGCTGACAACGGCGCCTGCCTCGATAAAGATCTCCAGCAGTCCTTCTCTCATGGACTGTAAATAAATCGCCTGAGTCGCCGGGATAATGATGCAGCGTACATTCTTGGCAACCTTTCTGCCCTTTAAGATCGCTGCTGCCTCACGCATATCCTGAAGTCGTCCGTTTGTACAGGAACCGATCACTACCTGGTCAATCTTCACATCGTCAAATGTTCCGATCTCTTTTGTGTTCTCCGGGAGATGCGGGAAGGATACGGTAGATTTTAATGCAGAAAGATCGATGGTATAAGTTGCCTCATACTCTGCATCCTCATCTGCCTCATAAACCGTATATGTTTTTTTACTGTGGTCCTTCATGTATTCGATGGTCTTTTCGTCAACCGGGAAAATACCATTCTTTCCGCCTGCCTCGATCGCCATGTTGCAGATCGTAAAACGATCATCCATAGAAAGATGTGCGATACCGTCTCCAAAGAACTCCATGGATTTGTAAAGAGCGCCGTCCACTCCGATCATACCAATGATATGAAGAATGATATCTTTGCCGCTGATCCACGGATTTGGTTTACCGGTCAGGACAAACTTTAATGCGGACGGAACTTTAAACCATGCTTTACCGGTTACCATACCGGCTGCCATATCTGTACTTCCGACACCTGTGGAAAATGCACCGAGTGCACCGTATGTACAAGTATGAGAATCTGCGCCGATCACAGCATCACCTGCCACTACCAGACCTTTTTCCGGAAGCAGTGCATGCTCAATGCCCATACATCCAACATCAAAATAGTTTACGATCTCATGCTCATTTGCAAAATCGCGACAGCACTTGCAGTTCTCTGCAGACTTGATGTCCTTATTCGGAATGAAATGATCCATAACGAGGGCGATCTTTTCTTTGTCAAAAACACTCTGCTCGTTCATTTTTTTCATCTCATTGATCGCAACCGGAGAGGTAATATCATTTCCGAGAACCATATCCAGATTCGCTTCGATCAACTGTCCTGCTTCTACTTTATCTAATCCGGCGTGTGCTGCCAGAATTTTCTGTGTCATTGTCATTCCCATACGGAGATCTCCTTTCTGACTCCCTTTTCGATTTCTATTATTGACATTTTATCATAGGGAAAACTATAATAGAAATACATAATAAGAATAACAAATATAAAATGAGGTTATGAATATGGAGCAGCATCTTTCTCAATATCGCATTTTCTATGAGGTTGCACGATGTGGAAATATCTCTCGCGCTGCCAAAGAATTATATATCAGCCAGCCTGCAATCAGCAAAGCCATCAGCAAACTGGAAGAAAATCTGAACACCAAACTGTTTATTCGAAACTCACGTGGTGTCCAGCTCACAAAAGAAGGCAATGTTTTATTTCAGCACATCAATTCTGCCTTTGAATCCATCAACCGCGGAGAACGTGAGCTGAAACGAATCCATGATTTCCACATTGGACATTTAAAGATCGGTGTCAGCAATACCCTCTGCAAATATGTGCTTCTACCATATTTAAAGGGATTTGTTGAAAAATACCCTCATGTCAATATCTCCATCGAGAGCCAGGCGACCAACCACACCCTGGAGATGCTGGATGCCAGAAACATCGATCTGGGTCTGGTCGCAGAACCGAAAAACAGAAAGGGGCTGATCTTTACTCCGGTCATGGAGATCAGCGATGCCTTCGTCTGCACGCCGGCTTACATGGAAAACCTTCTTCTCCGCGAGGGAAAAACTCCAAATATCTTCCAGGCAGGAAACATCATCTTACTTGACCGCAGCAATATGAGCCGAAAACATATCGACTCTTATCTCACAGATAATCAGATCGAAGTGAACCAGCTTCTTGAAGTAACAGATATGACCCTCGGCATTGAATTTGCCAAGATCGGCCTTGGAATCTCCTGCGTTGTAAAAGAATTTGTCGCAGAAGAATTAAAAAACGGAACCCTGATCGAGATTCCGTTAGAACTACCGATCCCGAAGCGTGTGATCGGTTTTGCTTATCATTATGCAGAAGAATCCGAAACCCTGAGAGAGTTTCTGGAATTTTGCAAGTCGCTGCCACCCGTAAAACGGGTGGCTCGCGCTTCGGCTATAAGCCTTTGATACTTGGCCAGCGTCTAAAGGCGCTGGCTTTCACTTCGTT
>JAFOCX010000253.1 GCA_017380975.1 Lachnospiraceae bacterium | reverse complement strand
ACTTTATGATACATAGGATAAAGGAGCAGGAATCATGGGCAGGATTTATTATATCATGGGAAAAAGTGCCACAGGAAAGGACACGATTTATAAAGAAGTTTTAAAACAGCGTCCGGACCTGAAAACAATCGTGATGTATACGACCCGCCCGATCCGTGAAGGTGAGACAGACGGTGTGGAATACCATTTCCGAAGCATTTCAGAGATGGAGGAACTGCGGGATTCCGGAAAGATGATCGAGTGCCGTATGTATCAGACTGTATTTGGACCGTGGTATTATTTTACAATGGACGACATGCAGTTTGATCTTAAGAGCGATGCAAATTATCTGATGATCGGAACCTTAGAGTCTTACGAGAAGATGCTCTGTTACTTTGGACAGGATACGATCAGTCCGATCTATATTGAGGTTCCGGACGGAATTCGTTTGCAGCGCGCAGTTGCAAGAGAGAGTCAACAGAAGAAACCGAATTATAAAGAAACCTGCAGACGATATCTTGCAGATGAAGATGATTTTGCAGAAGAGAATCTGAATCGTCTGGGCATTAAAAAAAGATATATAAATCTGGAGTTAGATGAGTGTATGAAATCCGTGCTGGAGGATATTCTCTGATACAAAATGACTGACAGGAGGGATGATGATGGCGGAGAATAAGGTGCTTGGTTTTAACGATATTCTTGGTAATGATATGATCAAGGATCATTTTCAGAAAGCGATTGAGAATCAGAAAGTTTCTCATGCATATATTCTGACCGGTGAAGCGGGAACAGGCCGTAAGTCAATCGCCAATGCATTTTCCATGGCGCTTCTTTGCGAAAAGGGCGGTAAGGAACCGTGTATGACCTGTCATTCCTGTAAGCAGGTACTCAGTGGAAATCATCCGGATCTGATTTATGTAAAACATGAAAAACCGAACAGTATCGGTGTTGATGATATTCGCGAACAGATCAATGATACGATCATGATCCGTCCATACAGCAGCTATCATAAAATCTATATTGTGGATGAAGCGGAAAAAATGACTGTGCAGGCACAGAATGCACTTTTGAAGACGATTGAAGAACCGCCGTCTTATGCGGTGATCATTTTGATCACAACCAATCAGGAAGCATTTTTACCGACGATCCTTTCCAGATGTGTACAGCTGAAATTAAAGCCGTTAAAGGATTTTACCGTAAAGAGCTATCTGGCAGAACATTTGGGTGTTGCAGAGAAAGAAGCAGAGATCTGTGCAGCGTTTGCAAGAGGTAATCTTGGAAAAGCCATTCATTTGGCAGCATCGGATGAATTTAAAGAACTGTACCTGAAGGTCATGGTACTGATCAAACATATAGAAACGATGGACATTGTGGATCTTTTAGATAAGATCCGTGAAATGAAGGAATTAAACTTTGAGATGGGAGAGGTATTGGATCTTTTGCAGCTC
Source organism: Lachnospiraceae bacterium (assembly GCA_017380975.1). Classification (GTDB taxonomy): domain Bacteria; phylum Bacillota; class Clostridia; order Lachnospirales; family Lachnospiraceae; genus Pilosibacter. Next base: position 1,989 of record JAFOCX010000253.1, on the reverse strand, counting down.
TGGTACCGGGATGTTCTGATGTTCAAAGTGACAAAGGACATGAATCTGCTGATCTTCAAAGATGAATATAAAACGATCAATGGAATGGGACAGAAAATTGGCTATGAAGGCCTGGAGAAAATTCTGGATGGAATTGAGACGTGCAGAACCAGACTGGATGCCAACGTAAACATGGAGCTGGCGATGGAATTATTGCTGCTGACCATGAAGCGCCCATAATTAAGGAGAAGAATAAGAATGACTAAAGTAATCGGAGTTCGTTTCCGCAAAGCAGGAAAAGTATATTATTTCAGCCCGGGCGAAGAGGATATCAAGACCGGACAGCATGTAATCGTAGAAACTGCCAGAGGTGTGGAATACGGATATGTAGTGTTAGGAACCCATGAGGTAGACGATAAGAAAGTAATTCAGCCGTTAAAGCCGGTCATTCGTATGGCGACTGAGGCGGATGAAGAAACAGAGCGTAAAAACAAAGAAAAAGAGAAAGAGGCATTCAAAATCTGTCTTGAGAAGATCAAAAAGCATGATCTGGATATGAAGCTGATCGATACAGAGTATACATTTGACAACAACAAAGTGTTATTCTACTTTACAGCAGACGGAAGAATCGATTTCCGTGAGCTGGTGAAAGATCTGGCTTCTGTATTTAAGACAAGAATCGAGCTTCGTCAGATCGGTGTGAGAGATGAGACAAAGATTGTTGGCGGTATTGGTATCTGCGGTCGTCCGCTTTGCTGTGCTTCCTATCTTTCTGAGTTTATTCCGGTTTCCATCAAAATGGCGAAGGAGCAGAATCTGTCCCTGAACCCGACAAAGATTTCCGGTGTTTGCGGAAGATTAATGTGCTGTCTCAAATATGAAGAAGAAACATACGAAGAGCTGAACAGCAAACTTCCGAACGTTGGTGATTATGTAACCACAGATGATGGTCTGAAAGGTGAGGTTCACAGTGTGAGCATCCTGAGACAGATGGTAAAAGTTATCGTTACGATCAATAACGATGAAAAAGAAATCCGTGATTACAAGGTAGATCAGTTAAAATTCCGTCCGAAGAGAAGACGTGAGAGAGTGAATATGGATGCAGAATTAAAGCAGCTGGAAGCACTCGAGAAGAGAGAAGGGAAGTCTAAACTCGATGACAATTAATCCGATGGAAGGTCTGCTTGAAAATGAGCGAATCGATGATCTGCAGAGAAATGGTCTGAAGATCATTCAGAAGACAGATGGTTTCTGTTTTGGTATGGACGCTGTGCTGCTTTCCGGATTTGCGCATGTAAAACGTGGAGAAAAGGTTCTGGATATGGGAACCGGTACGGGAATCATTCCGCTCCTGCTTTCTGCTAAAACGCAGGGAGAACATTTTACAGCGTTGGAAATCCAGAAAGAGATTGCAGAAATGGCAGCGCGCAGTGTAGCCATGAATCATCTGGAAGATAAAATCGAAATTGTTAACGGAGATATCAAGGAAGCCAGCCGTATATTCGGAGGGGCTTCCTTTGACGTCGTTACTACGAATCCGCCGTATATGAATGATGCTCATGGTCTGAAAAATCCGACGGAAGTGAAGGCAATTTCTAGACATGAAGTATTATGCACACTGGATGATGTGGTTCGAGAAGGAGCAAAAGTACTGAAATCAGGAGGAAGGATGTACATGGTACATCGTCCGCACCGTTTGATCGAGATCATTACGGCGATGAAACAGTACAAACTGGAACCAAAACGAATGTGTATGGTACATCCGTTCAAGGATAAAGAAGCAAACATGGTTCTGATCGAGGCTGTGAAGGGCGGCGGTTCCTGGCTGAAGATGGAAGCTCCGATCATTGTATACAAAGAGCCGGGAGTTTATACAGACGAAATTTACAGTATTTACGGATATTAGGAGAAACGGAACATGCAGGGAAAATTATATTTGTGTGCAACACCGATTGGAAATCTGGATGATATTACATTTCGTGTTTTGAATACATTAAAAGAAGTGGATTT
>JAFOCX010000252.1 GCA_017380975.1 Lachnospiraceae bacterium | reverse complement strand
TTTCCGCGAGCCTCTACGAACTTCTGGAATTTCGGAACAATTTTCTCCCAGCTTCCGTTGCCTGCGTAGTCCACACGATAACGGTCATGGACTTCCTTACGGCCGTCCAGGCTGAGAACCACATTGCTCATCTCGCGGTTGGAGAACTCGATCACATCATCATCCACGAGGATACCGTTGGTTGTAAGGGTAAAACGGAAATTCTTACGACATTCTTTTTCGCGGGAGCGTGCGTAAGCAACTAATTCTTTTACCACATCAAAATTCATCAGCGGTTCGCCGCCGAAGAAATCGACTTCCAGGTTTGTACGGCCGACAGAGTTCTCGATCAGGAAATCCAGAGCCTGTTTACCTACTTCGAAACTCATTACCGCGCGTTCGCCCTGATATTTACCCTGACTTGCAAAACAATATTCACAGTTCAGGTTGCAGGTGTGTGCCACGTGCAGGCAGAGAGCCTTTACAACACCTGCTGTTTTCTGTTTCAGATCGTTGGCGATCGGAGCGAAGATATCCGGTGTAAATAATTTGCCTGCAGCTTTTAATTCCTCGATCGCTGTGAAACACTCATCCAGTTCCTTCGGAGTCACATCTTCGCGATCGGAATATTTTGCTAAAAGCTCTTCTTTGATCTGTTCCTTGCTTTTCTGCTCATACATCTCGATCATGTCGTAAACAACTTCGTCTACCACATGAATAGAGCCGGAACAAATGTCGAGGACGATGTTCAGTCCTCCTAATTTATAACAATGAATCATGATAATTCTCTCGCTTTCTATTTATAGAAGAAAACGCCACCTGACCGGTGGCGTTTCACTTACATGTATCCATGTATTACTGTCTTGTGTTCTCACACGGCTGGTTTGCTACGCCACAGCTAGTCTTGCAAGCAGACTGGCAGGATGTCTGGCACTCACCACAACCACCGTTCTTTGCGCTCTCACAAAGGTTCTTTGTCTCTAAAGTTTTGATACGCTCCATACTGTCAACCTCCATTAGTATTACTTTGATTTTATTAAATCATATTTTGGTTTTCAAGTCAATTAGTTCATTTACCTAAAGTGAGAGAAATTTTTCAGTTTTCTTTTTAGAAAATAAAGGACTCACGCATTGTGAAACCGAAGAAATAGAGCTATAATCATCACAGCAATTTTTATAAGAGGTAACACAAATGAAGCAAGGAAACTTATTAACACAGATCAAAGAATCCTTCCGCGAGGATTCCAAGTTTAAAGTATTTTTACTTTCTATCGTGATCACAGGCCTATCTTACGGCCTGTATAAAGGAATGATCGATAACTTCCTGGCGGAGATCGTAGGAATGGGCGAGATGGACCGTGGTGTGTCCGAGTTCTTCCGTGAACTTCCGGGTGTCCTGCTGGTGTTCATTCTGGCGGCATTTTATATGCTGTCAGCGGAAACCATGTACAAGGCCGGAGCATTGATCATGCTGGTAGGTATGGCAATGCATGCAGTCCTTCCGCCGTCAAAAGTATTGATCACACTGGCAATCTGCGTATATTCTCTTGGTGAACACATTCAGCTCGGCATGAAGAGCACCCTTGGTCTGCAGTACGCGAAGCCGGGACGAGGAGGAGTTGCCCTCGGACTTATGAGCTCCACCAATCAGATCGGAACCCTTGTGGGATATCTGGTGATCGTGCTCGTATTCTCGATCTTCACCAAAGATCAGCCGTACACCGTATTCTTTGCAATCGCAGCCGTATTAGCCGGAATCAGTGCAATCTGCTCCATGCAGGTAACCGGAAACAGCAAGACCGACGAGACAAAACGTCGTTTCTACTTCCACAAAAAATATAACAAATATTATATGCTGGAAATGTTCTACGGAGCAAGAAAACAGGTATTCTTCACATTTGGTCCGTATGTACTGATCCTGTTTTACGGGGCAAATGCGGCGCAGATCAGTTTGCTTCACGCAGTTTCCGCGATCGCATGCTTCTACATGGCACCGATTGTAGGAAAGATCATTGACAAATTAGGATACAAGATCGTTATGATCAGCGATACCTTGATCTTGGTAATCGTATGCTTCTTCTATGGATTCGCACACCGCTTATTCCCGATGGAGATTGCGTTCCTGGTTTGCTGCGTAAACTATGTGCTGGACTCCGTGATCTCACTGGCATCCATGGCGTCCAATCTTTACGTACAGGATCTGTCCGACAATCCGGATGAGACAAAAGCAACAATTTCCACTGGTGTTTCCATCAACCATCTGATCACGATCTTCATCGCTCTGTTCGGCGGCTGGATCTGGAAGACACTGGGAATGGAACTTCTCTTCATTTTATCAGCGGCGCTTGGTCTGTGCAACAGTGCTTATGCAGCGACGATCAAGGTAAAAAAAGAGGCTGTATAATTTAGTAAATGAGTTTGAAACAGGAGGTTGTATGCAGTATCGCAACGACAAATACGGAAATAAGATTTCCGTTCTGGGATACGGCTGTATGCGTTTTTCGCAGAAAGCCGGACGAGTAGAATTAGAGAAAACCGA
>JAFOCX010000251.1 GCA_017380975.1 Lachnospiraceae bacterium | reverse complement strand
TAGAAAAAAATATATTTTCATCTATTATTTCTTTCCAAAATTACTTTGTCACAACCGTGACTTCCAGTTAGTCACAGGTGTGACAGGACAATTACATGTGTAATTGATATTCCTCCATCTAAGACTCGATAAGAGCATGTATCAGTGCTAAATTCGCTTGAACTGTACGGTCAGTTCGGAAGAACTGACCGCCAATTCGCTTGAAACTGACCACTACTGTGGCATTAATAAGTTACTTTGATGGATTTCTCATATTCCGACCATTAAATTCCAGTCGGTAAGCATTATGGATCATCCTGTCCATGCAGGCGTCTGCATAGGTGTTGTCCTTGAACAGATCGTACCAGCTTCTTACAGGGAGCTGGGAAATAATAAGCGTGGAATGAAAGCAATCACGGCTATCGATTACTTCAAAGAGGTTCCGGCATTTGTCGATATCAAGCTCCATGAGCCCGAAATCATCAATGACCAGAAGATCTAAGGCTGCCAGTTTCCTTGTGTAATCAAGATATTCACCCCTGACACCGGCCTGTTCCAGTTCATAAATCAAGGTGCTTGCTTTGATATATCGAACCGTCTTAAACTGCCGCAGGGCACTTACACAAAGGGCATTGGAAATATATGTTTTACCGGATCCTGTACTGCCCGTGATCAGAAGATTGCGGTGTTCATCGATCCACCTGCAGGTAGCAAGTTGTTCAATAACTGATGTGTCTAAAAAGCGGTCAGCATCATAGATGGTCGCATCTATGTCTGCAGCCGGATATTTCAAAGTCGCCTTTTTCAGGAATCGGTTATACTTTTTGCTGTACCGGATATCCCATTCTGCATTGATAACCTCAAAGATCCTGTCATCAAAAGAACGAAGGTTGCTGTTGGGATCAGCCAACTGGGCTTCCAGAGTTTCAGCCATTGCGGATAACCGCATGGTTTTAAGCTTATTGCAGAGTGCTGTATAATCGTAGTTGGTCTTATCTGTCATCATTTGTAGAAGTCCTTTCCTCTGATATTTTTGTGTTCCGGAAGCTTTTCACTACCCGGACTGCTGTTTTTGTTCAGCATATCGGTAAGGACCCGTTTAAAGTATGAATACTGACAGGTATGGAATTCTACACATGTTTTTGCAGCTTCTTCGCAGAGTCCTTTTGAGATACCGTCACAACAGTGAAGAATTCCGTTACAGCTGTTATAAGCCTGTTCTTCGTGCCGTGAAGAACGGAGTACTGTGTCGATAAGTTTCTCCATATACGGACCGAAGGCGTTAGCGCGTTTCCTGAAATAATCACCATTGCGGTTGTTTATCTCGTGGTAATACTGATGGTTCGGCGGCATATGGGTGTCATCAGTGATGTACCTGGGAAAGGGATTATAGCTGCGTTTATGGTTGCAGATAAGCCGATTGTTCTTATCGCATATCCGTATTTCTGAAGGTGTAGCCTTCAGTATTGCGGGAGCATTATAATAAGTGTACAATACCGAGTAGTAGTGACCATCATACAGAAGATGGTAGTTATTCGGTATGTGAGCAAAGCATTTATAATCACACAGAGTGAAGGAACCGTCGGAAAGTGTCTTCATCTGGGGCTGATCGTATCTTTTAAATGTTTCCATGCGGGAAAACTGCCACCCTTTAGGGACTTCTGCATTGATGGTCTCTATGATTTGGCGGACAACACGATTAATCGCTTCCAGACTGGGATATGTGTTCTTTTTTAATTCCTCCAGGAGCCACGTTTCCAGATACTGGACATACTTCTCTACCGTAGCTTTCCCTTTGGGTTTTCTGGCCGGCGGCGGAAGTACAACCACATCATAAAAGGATTCCAGATCCTGATATACCGCATTGATGATCAGTTCATCTTTTGTATGTCTGGTCACCGCAGTCTTACAGTTGTCCGGTACCAGATACTTTGGCACTGCCTGATAGTACTCAAGAGCATGTGCTGTTCCGGCAATAAAACTGTCAATCTTTTCATCTTCAAAGACTTCTGCATAAATACAGTTACTGACACCTACCGTAGTGACAAAGACATGAATGGCTTTTGCTTCGCCGGTCTGCGTGTCAATCAGCAGATAGGGTTTGTCACCGATCCAGTCGATATAGACTTTCTCACCAGGCATACGCTCTACTGCCATAGAAAGCTTGTTGCTTCCGTAATTCTTCTTGACGAATTCATGGAAGTGATGGACGAATTGAGTGTACTGGTATCCGTCAGGATATTCCTTTTTATACTCAACCCAGATATAGAAAAGATTCTGTTTGCTTCCCTTCTGAAATAGCCGGTCATAGACTTCTTGATAATCCGGAAGCGGTACATCTTTTCTGCGGATGTTTTCCGGTGGATAAAAACTTTGCTCCACCTTTTCGGGTTCCATGGTCTTAAGGTCACTCAGTGGTAATCCGAGTTGCTGGAACCTGTCGATGATAAGTTTTACTGTGCCCTGACCTATGTCATAACGGGCACGGCAGTCCCGGTAGCTGAAGTTATTTTCACGCATTTCCAGGACACCAATGATAGTGTTGTAGTTTTGCATTTCGATCTCCTTTCTGACATTTGGTTAACTACGTTAACCACTATATCAGACCGGTCAGATCATGTGAAATGCTTGTACAGTTGTAACGAAATCGCTGGTCAGTCGTTAGTGAAAGATGCGGTCAGGTCAGGCGAAATTTGCACAATTCGCTGAAAACATTATTTTATGCTGAAAAACAAGGTTTTTGCACAAGTAAAAAAGGCCAATTGTACATGCCAAATATATACCCCAGAACACAAAATTTAAATTAGTCAAAGTGATACGGATATGTCTATTGGATGCTTCGATTTCAAAGAAGCAATTTCCACCTCGGATGGATCAAAGAGAGCATGCAAGTTTTTTATCTTTATGTTCACGGTAACATTGAAGTCTTATCAGGTCAAACTTTTCAACTCTTCTATCCTAGATGTTCATTCCTGATAGATTAAAGTGTGCCGCTTCATCAATTTTAAGATCTTTTGTTCGGTACCGAACATCGTTTTTTAACTGTGTGAAAAAAATGTTCGGTACCGAACATTTTTCTTCATATTTATAAGTTGCTAAAAATCCTTATTTTATCAGCATTTCAGAAGATTTTGAAAGCAAAAATATGGGCATTTGTACGTGCAACATATATAAGCATGAACACAATTTTTTTAAATGATTAAGGAGATGTATCTATATCCATTGGATTTGTACGCAAGGTTGATACTATTACAGGAAAGACAGAGAGTTTAACCGTATCGCGACAGAGTATATTTTAACATAATAAAAAAGTAGAAACCACGTTTGGTGATTTCTACTTTGAACCAGTTTTCGGTGCTAGTACCAATATATGTTGCGGTTTTGTTTGTCGCATCATAGCCTGGGTGATAGTCGATAATGTGTTTGTAGATATTAACCTTGCGTGAACCGGCATTTCCATTT
>JAFOCX010000250.1 GCA_017380975.1 Lachnospiraceae bacterium | reverse complement strand
CTTTTAAGTTGATCGCAAAACGGTTACGGGAAAGAATCGGGAAAATAACACCCACTGTCTCTCCGCCTAATTTCGCTTTAACATCTGCAGCAATATCATCTACAGACGCGTAGTTGCCCTGTGCACGCGCAACGATAGACTCTGTGATACCGATAACATCGCGGTTTCTTAACTCAAAGCCTTCGCTCTCAGCTGCAGCTAAAACGCTATCTACTGTAATATCAACGAGATTATCTCCTTCGCGGATGATTGGACAACGGATACCTCTAGAAATTGTTCCAACTCTTCTTTCCATAATTTATGCCCCCATTTAAGCAAATTTACATGTTTTATTAACGATATTATTATATCACTCTCGTTTCAGAGTGCAAGCAAAAAATTTATTATTTAACAATATTCTGCACCCATATGCCACTTCGCACCATTAAATAACCGATAACAACCTTCACGATTTCCGTTGCCTGCACGAAAAAGAACACTCCGGTAATCGGCAGATTTGTATGATGGGCACAAATAAATGCCACCGGGATCATCACCGACCAGACATATACACTGTCAAACAGGAAAGTGACTACGGTCTTTCCGCCGGATCGAAGGGTAAAATAGGTTGCATGACAGAATGCACAGAACGGCATGAACAACGCTGCGATACGGATAAACTGAGCTGCCAGTTCTTTGATCGCCGGATCTGTTTTGTAGATCATCGGGAACAGACCGCCAAATACCATCATGACAGATGCCAGCACTGCACAGCAGGATACACAGAAGAAGATCATCTTATTATCCGCATCCTTCGCTTCCTCCAATTTGCCTGCACCGAGAAGCTGTCCCACCACGATCGCAATACTTGCACCGATCTGCATGTACACAATATTAAACAGATTTGTGATCGTGGAAGAAATATTCTGGGCTGCCACCACTTCCAGACCGCGAACCGAATAACACTGTACAACCGTTGTCATACCGCATGCCCAAAGCACTTCATTCATCATCAGCGGTGTGCCTTTGATAAAAATTTCTTTAAAAACTTTCTTTGGCATGCCAAATCCGTTATAAGCACCTACGATATACGGGTTTATTTCTTTATGAGTATGAGTCCATACCATGATGATCGCACACTCGACAAATCGTGCGATCACAGTCGCCAATGCAGCACCGGCAACTCCCAGCTCCGGGAAAATTCCGATACCGAAGATCAGGCTGTAATCCAGTACCAGGTTCACACAAACTGCCACCGCACCGGCCAGCATCGGAACGAAAGTATGTCCGGTCTCACGGATGGAATTGATGTAGATCTGAGACAAAGCAAACGGAAGCAGCCCCCAGATCATAATGGAAAGGTATTTCTTACCATACTGTAAAGTCAGATAAATATTGCCCACATTACCTTCATTTAAATACAGATTGATAAGCGGAACAGCTTGTCTGGTAAATAAATAGAGGGCCAGGGATACAATGATCACACCACTGTAGATCTTATAGCGGAACGCATATTTTTGACCTTCGTAATCACCTTTTCCGTAATACTGGGTACCGAAAATTCCCGCACCCGATACTGCACCGAAAATGCATAGGTTAAATACGAAGATCAGCTGGTTGACGATGGCCACACCGGTCATCTGCTCTGTACCGATCTGGCCAACCATGATATTATCCAGAAAGTTTACAAAACTGGTAATTGCATTCTGGATGATCATCGGAATAACGATATATGTTACTTTTCTGTAGAATGCCCGGTCACCGATAAATTTATGCATAAATTTCGCCCACATCTTCGTTTCCTCCCGCTTCATTTCCTTAAAAGCAGGATCCTTTCCGGTATATCCTGCCTCACAAGCACTATTATACTGGATGTGAGAATATTTCGCAACCGGTTGCAATTTTATCTGAAATCCACTATAATAGAAATGATGTTTATCATCAAAAAATGATCATGGAATATGACCAGTAATTTAGGGGTGTTGATCATGAAACAGAAGAAAACTAAAAATAATTATGCCATGCTCCCTGTGATCTTTTCACTGGCATGGCCGACAATGCTGGAACAGCTCATGCAGACCGCCGTTCAATACATCGATACGGCTATGGTCGGTGCCCTCGGTACCCACGCAACGGCTGCTGTCGGTTCCACAACCACCATCAACTGGCTTCTCAGCAGTTCTCTTTCTGCTCTCGGCATCGGTTTCCTGTCCTTTATCGCCCGTGCCTATGGTGCCGGAAATAAAGAACAGGCCGCCAAAGTCGTAACTCAGGCGGTTCTGGCAACTCTGGTATCCGGTACGGTCTTTACGATCCTGGCCTTGTCCTTAAGCGGAATGATCCCGAAATGGATGCAGGTTGATCCGGCGATCCAGTCTCTGGCATCCACCTATTTCTTTATTTTATACATACCGATGCTGCCGCGTGCCGCTACCATTATTTTCGGTACGGCTCTCCGTGCCGCCGGTGATACCAAAACGCCGATGCATGTCGGCATTATTGTCAATGTGATCAACATTATCTTAAACTTCCTGTTGATTTTCCCGACTCACCACCTTCAGATCGCCGGTCTGGAAATTGTGATTCCGAGTGCCGGATTGGGAGTTGTCGGTGCAGCCATTGCCAGTGCGATCGCCTTTGCTACCGGTGGTCTTTATATGACCCGCGCCCTTTGGAAACATCCGGTCCTCTCTCCGAAAGGCCAGAAACTTTCCGTGGATATGCAGATCTTAAGACCGTGCTTAAAAGTAGCTCTTCCAAATATGATGCAGCGTTTCGGCACATCTCTCGGTTATGTAGCCTTTGCATCAATGGTTAACTCTTTAGGTGAAATCTCCACTGCAGCTCACACCATCGCCAACACAGTAGAATCCGCATTCTACATTCCGGGTTACGGTATGCAGACTGCTGCTGCCACCCTGGCCGGAAATGCTCTCGGTGCAAACGACAACAAAAAGATGAAAGAGTTCTCTCATATGATCATCTGGGTAGAAGTGATCCTGATGATCATCTCCGGTTCTCTCCTGTTCATCTTCGCCCCGTCCATGATGGGCATCTTCACAAAAGATCCGGAAGTTATCAAACTTGGCTCCACCGTTCTTCGAATGGTAGCTGTTTCTGAACCGTTCTACGGCGTGTCCATCATCATCGAAGGTATGATGTTAGGCGTCGGCGAAACTGTAACACCATTCAAATTTAACATTCTTGGTGCATCACCTCTGATAATTCTCAGTCTGTCAGACATATATGCATGGACTGTGGATTTCTTCGGACTCCAGAAAGGCGACAGATTCAGAGTGCTTTATGAGGAAAAGGTCTGTGATG
>JAFOCX010000249.1 GCA_017380975.1 Lachnospiraceae bacterium | reverse complement strand
TTCAAACCACACATCGATCACACCCTGGATCAAAACCGGTTCCTCAGAATCCGCCTCATCCATCAGGCTCGCCGGGATTCCGATCACGAACTGGCTCTCTTTGCGAAGCAGCTTCTCCTCATCCGCTGCCTGCATGCGCTTAGCGATGTCAGAACAGAAGAATTTCCAGATTTTTTCGCCCCAAACCAGATTCAAAGCACGTTCATCCATAATCTTAGCTTCACGAATTCGCTCCAATTCACGATAAACATCTTTCCGTTCATGAACCGATGTAAAATCGATCAGTTCCATAACACGATGATATGCTGTACCGCGATACGTTCCCGCATTTTCGGTTCCATGGAATCTCGGAAGATCCGCATCTTCTAAGCGTGGTTCTCCCGGCTCCTCGGTCTCCGGTTCTTCTTCCTGTACGTATTTTCCCATAAAGGAAGGAATCGTCGGTAAGAAGTCACTTTCCCCGTCATCCTCAAACTGACCCTGGTGTTTCAGTTCCGATACTGACATCTTTGCATGGAGAGTAATGTCTGCCGCGTGTGGATACTGATATTCCAGCATAGAGCAAAGATCTCCACATTCCCCCTCCGTTTCTCGAAGCATCTGCAGCATCGCGTAAGTTCCGGCTTTTTCTTCCCTGTGTCTGACTTCAGCCTCCACTAACTCACTGATCGGAACTCTGGAAATCTCCATGCTGCCGACCGCTTTCTGTGCCGCCATCAAAATCCAATCCAGATAAGAATTGGCAGAACTGAGATACGTAAACGGAAGTCCGGTTCCCACCAGTGCAGAATCCGGTAGATTACCGAATTTTTCCAGTCTGTTTTCCAGATATTTGCTTCCTGCTGTAATGATCAGTTTTTCTTTCGCACGAGTCATGGCAACGTAGAGGATTCGAAGCTCTTCTCCCATGCTTTCCAGATCACTTCGGCGACTAAGCGCATTTTTCTTCAACGTAGATGCCTTCACTTTCAATTTTGGATCCAGGAAATCGGTTGCAATTCCCAGTTCCTCATCGATCAGGATCTTTCCTCTGGAATCCTGTTTGTTAAATCCTTTCCCTGCTCCGGCCAGAAATACCACCGGAAACTCCAGGCCTTTGCTCTTGTGAATACTCATGATCCGAACGGTATCGTCATTTTCTCCCACTTTCGCAGCCTCGCCAAAGTCCGTATCGTACTTTTTCAGCTTTTCGATATAGCGAATGAAATCAAATAAACTCTGATAACTTGTCTTTTCGTATGCTGCTGCTTTTTCCACCAGCATGTTCAGATTCGCCTGACGAACCTTTCCTGCAGGCATCGCAGAAACATAATCATAATAACCGGTCTGTTCAAAGATCCGATAAAGCAAACGATGCACGGACAGATATCCCGCTTCGCGGCGCAATCCTGTGAGAAGTTTCCAAAAACCGCTCAGTTTCTCATAAATCTCCGGAACTGCTTCCTCTTTTCGGGATAAATACATCTGCATTGCCCCGTAAAATCCAACATCCTGACCACGGTCTGCATTCTTTTTAAATGCTGCCATGATCATCGCCAGTTCGCGATTGGACAGTCCGACGATCGGAGATTTTAACACACCTACCAACGGAATGTCCTGCATCGGGTTGTCAATGAGAGCAAGCATATTTAATACGGTCTCTACTTCCACCGCTGTAAAATAACCGGTTCTGGATTCTGCAAACGCAGGGATTCCCTCCGCACTGAGCACACTTAAGAATTCCTCTGCCCATCCACTGAGACTGCGCAAAAGAATCACGATATCTTTTCTCCTCAGCGGTTCATATTGTCCCGTTTTTCTGTTCCAGATCTTCATTCCATGTTCCGGATCCGTCAGTTCTCGGATCTTCGCTGCGATCAGCCTTGCTTCCGCTTCCTTTGCTGTATAATCCGCCTGCTCCGTATCCATCGCTGCAAGAAGTTCATCGCCTGTGTTGAGCAGATACACTTCCGTTTTCACAGTTTCTTCCTGCCCCGGTTCCGGATAATCCGCACCTGCGTAAAGAGCTGCATCTTCTGTATACTGAATGTTTCCTAATGCTTTCGTCATAATGCTGTAAAATACATCATTGATGCTGTCCAGCACACTCGCACGACTTCGGAAATTTTTGTGTAATTCGATTTTCTGATAAAGACTTTCTTCCTTCGAATACGTCTCGTATTTTTCAAGGAACAGTTCCGGTTTTGCCAGACGGAATTTGTAAATACTCTGCTTCACGTCTCCCACCATGAACACATTCGGAGTTCCGAACCGCTCTCTGGAAACTGCCTTGATCAGTTCCTCCTGCACTTCATTGCTGTCCTGATATTCATCCACCAAAATCTCTTCATAATATTTGGCAAGTTCATCCGCCACAGGGCCCGGACTGTGATCGTTTGAATTTCCGGTCAAAATCTGCAATGCAAAATGCTCCAGATCATTGAAATCCACCAGATTCTTTTCTGCTTTTGCCGCCTGATATCTAGAAGAAAATGCTTCAGCCAATTCCAATAACATCAGGATCGGTTCCCGAGTCGCCATCATATCGGTAAATAAATGGTCCAGATCCGAAGGAACCCAGAGGGCCTTCATTTTCTTTACTTCATCTTTTATGCGGTTTCGGATCGCTGCCGCCAGTTCTTTCTTCTCCGGATCCACATTCTTTCCGCGGACAGCTGCCAATCTGCCAAATAAAGGTGCTGACAGGATTTTATGAACCATATTGTAGGAATCCACTTTCGCCAGCTGATCCATCACACGCTTATCTTCCATTAACATTGGAAGGTATGCCTGTGGTCCGTCTTCCAGCTGCGCTAATTCCAGAGCTTCTCCCAACTGCTCGGAAAACTCCTCTGCCTGACGTCTCACATCCGCCAGAAGGTACTGCATCCAGGCAGTGTCGCGGAACATCGATTCCGGATCCGGATCATCCACATCCAGCTCGGCCCTGCAGGCTGCGATCCACTCTGCAGGCCAAGGATTGCTCTGTGAAAACTTGTAGACCTGCATAATATAATCTTC
>JAFOCX010000248.1 GCA_017380975.1 Lachnospiraceae bacterium | reverse complement strand
CTCCGGATTCAGTGTTGTCTCCCAAAGCTGGTCTGCGTCCATCTCACCAAGACCTTTGTATCTCTGAAGTGTAAATTCACCCTTATGATTTCTCTTATAATCCTCCAATACCTTATCATCATAAAGGTACTGTTCCTCACCCTTTTTCGGCATTACTTTATAAAGCGGAGGCATTGCAATATAAACATGTCCGTTGTAGATCAGTTCCGGCATAAAACGGTAGAATAATGTCAAAAGCAGCGTACTGATATGAGAACCGTCGACATCGGCATCCGCCATAATGATGATCTTGTCATAACGAAGCTTTGTAATATCGAAGTCATTGCCGTAGCCCTCGGAAAATCCGCAGCCGAACGCATTGATCATAGTCTTGATCTCCGCGTTAGCAAGCACTTTATCCATAGAAGCTTTTTCTACATTCAGGATCTTACCGCGGATAGGCAAAATTGCCTGGAACTGTCTGTTTCTTCCCATCTTTGCAGAACCACCCGCAGAGTCACCCTCTACAATGAAGATCTCGCACTTCGCCGGATCTCTGCTCTCACAGTTAGCCAGTTTTCCGTTACTGTCAAAGGAGAATTTCGACTTGGAAAGCATATTGGTCTTTGCTTTCTCTTCTGCTTTACGGATCTTTGCTGACTTTTCTGCACAGGCGATGATCCCCTTTAATGTTTCTAAATTACGATCGAAGAAAAGCACCAGTTCCTCTCCGGCGATCGTATTGACAACCTTTGTTGCATCTGCACTTGCAAGTTTTGTCTTTGTCTGTCCTTCAAAAATCGGATCCGGGTGCTTGACTGCCACAACTGCCGTCATACCATTTCTGGTATCCGCACCGGTATAATTCAGATCCTTTTCTTTCAGAATACCTAACTCACGGGCATATGTATTGATCAGGCCGGTAAAACGCGCCTTAAATCCAACGAGATGGGTACCGCCTTCCTGAGTAAAGATATTATTGCAGAAACCAAGTACATTCTCTTCAAATGCATCTACGAACTGGATCGCAACTTCCACTTCCATATTGTCCATGGCGCCCTTAAAATAAATAGGCTCATGAACCGGATCTTTTCCATGATTCAAACTTTTAACATAAGCCACGATGCCTTCCGGCTCTGAGAAGGTAATAACCTCTTCTTCGCCTGCACGTTTATTTTCAAAATGAAGAGTCAGATTTGGATTTAAATATGCAGATTCATGAAGACGGCTTTTCAGCCAGTCCTCTCTGAATTTTGTCTTTTCAAAAATCGTCGGATCCGGTAAGAAATTGATCTCCGTTCCTGTCGCTTTTGTCTTTCCGATCGTCGGAAGCAAACCTTCGTTCAGCTCGATCACGGGAATACCGCGCTCATATTCATCATAATGAATATAGCCTTCTCGTGAGATCTTGATCGTTAATTTCTCGGAAAGTGCATTTACAACAGAGGAACCAACACCGTGAAGTCCGCCGCTTGTTTTATAGGAATTATTATCAAATTTACCGCCTGCATGTAAAGTTGCCAGAACCACTCGCTCGGCGGAAACACCTTTCGCATGTAATCCTACCGGAATACCGCGGCCGTTGTCTTTGACGGTACAAGAACCGTCTGCTTCCAGTGTTACCCAGACATCAGAACAATAACCTGCCAAATGTTCGTCCACCGCATTGTCTACAATTTCATATATTAAATGGTTTAAGCCTTTTGTGCCAACACCGCCGATGTACATACCCGGTCTCTTTCGAACTGCTTCCAGACCTTCCAGGACCGTGATACTGTCAGCATTATACTGTGCCTTCGCCATGGGATAACCTCCAGATATAGTATAGTCCAAATCATTATATAACAAGAAATGTACATTTTGCAAGAAGTTTTTATCGAAAATATGTTCGATATCGTTATCTGATGAAGTCTCATATAGGAACATCTTAACAAAAATGGATATTGATTTTTCTATCAATTCTGTTATAGTAGAATTTGTTATAAATTTAAAAGGAGAGATACTATGAACAAATATCTTGACCTCTTCCTTACTTTCGCTCGTATCGGCGGCCTTACATTCGGCGGCGGTTACGCGATGCTCCCGATGCTTCAGAAAGAAGTAGTAGAAAAGCGCGGCTGGGCAACTGAGGAAGAACTGATGGACTACTACGCACTCGGTCAGTGTACCCCGGGTATTATCGCGGTAAATACAGCAACTTTCGTAGGTCAGAATACTGCAGGTAATTTAGGCGGTATCATTGCAACTCTAGGAGTTGTATTCCCGTCCCTGATCATCATCAATCTGATCGCGATGTTCCTTCAGAACTTTGCTGATCTTCCGGTTGTACAGAATGCATTTGCAGGTATTCGTGTATGTGTATGTGTACTTGTTTTCAACGCTGTTGTAAAACTTTGGAAAAAAGCGGTTGTTGACAAGAAAACTTTGATCATCTTCCTTGTGGTTGTCATCGGAAGCTTTGTATTCGATATTGCTCCGACAATCTTCGTGATCCTTTCTGCCCTTGCAGGTATTATCTTAAAGAACATGGAGGTTAAAGCATAATGAATATTTATCTTCAGTTATTTATTGAGTTCTTTAAAGCAGGCCTCTTCGCAGTAGGCGGCGGTATGGCAACAATCCCGTTCTTATATGATATTTCTGATAAGACCGGCTGGTTCACACATGCACAGCTTACAGATATGATTGCGATCTCTGAGTCCACTCCGGGCCCGATCGGAATTAAT
>JAFOCX010000031.1 GCA_017380975.1 Lachnospiraceae bacterium | reverse complement strand
ACACAATCTCATTTCGCAAAGGGCGTGTGGCATTCACCGGAACCAGCACCTGATAAATCGGCGCTGTAACTTTTCCAAATCTGCCCTCTACCGTTCCAAAACAAAATCGAAATGCAGTAAGAAATTCATTTTCTTCCAATGTTTCTGGTGGCAGTAACTGATGATTATCCATGGTACTCAAATTTTCTTCCCATATCTGCCACTCATTTTGAAGGTTGGTCAAAAACTCTACAGAATAAATCCCCTCCTGATTATAGGTGCCGGTCCATAATTCCATTAGACAAACTTCTGCCGGCAAAATATCTGTCAGTGTAAATTTCTCCAATCTTTCATCTGTACAGTTTTTCACTTCATGAATCTCATATTTCAATATTTCTCCTGGATTCACTTTATTTTCCGTAGATTTCTCCACATCCACTTTTTGAATATCATCCAGCATTTCCACTTTTTGGATTTCTCCGGTATCTTTAACTTCAAAATTTACATTATCTGCGTAGCTATACCCTTTTGGTGCTTTTTTCTCTACTAGTGTGTATTTTCCAACAGGGAGTTTTTCTATATAATGCGGTGTATCTGTGGATACCCATGTATGCAGTATAGCACCTTCTTCATCATATATTTCCAGTACGGCACCCGGAAGTTCTTCGCCTGTTGTAATATCTTTCTTGCTGATTTCAAGCTTTGTCACATCATCCAGCATAACTACCTTGTTTGTTCCATTGCAAACAAATACGATATCCTCTGCCGTCACATATCCCTTTGCCGGTTTTACCTCTCTTAAAATATAGGTTCTGCCAAGTACCAGGCCTTTGATCAGATGTCCGCCCTCTGCCTTGGATACCCAGCTGTCTACTTTTGTAAGTACCTCTTCTCCGTTACCCAGTACAGGATCACCGTTGGAATCTACATTTACTTCGTATACTTCCAGGGTCGCACCCGGAAGTTCCTTGCCGTTTGTTAAGTCAAGCTTTGTGATGACAGTCTTTGTTACATAGTTTTCAAATACCACGTTATGCAGCTGAACGTCTTTCGTTTGTCCGCCCTTGCTTCCTGCATAGGATGCATCCACGTCAACATCCGCTGTTGCGGTGAAATATCCAAGCGGTGCTTCCAGTTCTCTTACATAGTATTTTCCAAGAGGAATATCTTCATCGAACTGATATTTTCCGTCCGCTCCAGTGATTCCTGTTGCGATCAGTGTATCAGCCGTAATGACTACTTCCGGTGTGTCGCGTACGATCCATTTGCTGTTATCAAATTCAATATTTGTATAAATATCTTCTGCTGCATACAGTCCATAAACCGCACCGTCCAAAACGTCTGCAGTTTCAGCATCCTTTTTCAAGACATTGATCTGCACCTTTTGCCTTTCGTTCTTATAATCGATAGCTTCGATGTCAAAGCTCACTTCCTGATTCTGCTTTGTAATCTCAAATTCTTCCTGTGTGGTATTCAGTACAAATCCGCTTCCGGCTACGGTTTCCACAATCTTGTATTTACCGATATACAGACCTGATGCATAGCCCCATCCGTTTCGGTCCGTTGTGATGGTCGCTACAACGTCACCTTCACTGTGGATGAGGTAATCATCCACATTCACTTCGTACTGGGAAAGGAGTGACTTATCAAGCTCCTGTGTATAGATATCTTCCGCTGCAACGATATTGAACTGCGCGCCCTCTACCGGTGCATCTTCATATTTAAATAGGGTTTTTTCTTCGGAGAATTCCGTAGATGCCAGCTGTTCGCCATGCTTATAGATTTCAATGATCCCTTTCTGTTCCTGATTTTTTTGCAATACCGTTACCATCAGGTTGCCAAAACTGTCTGTCTGTGCATATTTATTGGTTCCCATCTGTCCGTCAGGGAATACCGAACCGTTACTGATGGCAAAGGTTACACCAGTCTTTGCATCATCCACGATCTCGTAACCGTTCACACGGCCTGATGTGGTATCATTGACTTTCTGTTCACTGCCGTTAATTACATATCCGTCCGGTGCACCAATCTCAATGAGTGCATAGGTTCCTACAGGAAGCTCCTGTGGAAGTGTGATGTATGAATCAACGATCTTGCCACTCTTCTTTAAGAAGGATGTAGTGAAAGGATTCTCCTCAGTTCCCAGGTTTCCTTTTAATACCGGACTGTAGTATGTCAGGTATCCATCCGCATCATATTTCCAGTTCAGTGATGTCAGGCTGTTCTTGCTCTTGTCAATGCTCATGCATTTTAACAGATATTTCGCATGCTCTTTTAATACGGTACCTCGAACCACTTCTTCCGGTTTCACAGGTGTTCCCGGTGCCACTAAAAATTCCTCGTCAGCTTTTACCACACGAAGGTAAGTTTCCGTTACCGCGTTATTGATGACTCTCTGTTTCTGCAGAGCACGTCCTTCTTTTGCTTTTGTGCCTGCTCTGTCTCCGTATCGAAGGTCATCATCTTCTGAGTATTTCTTATCAACCGTCTGTTTTGTGGCATCCGTATAAAGGACACCGCCGTCCTGTGTGATATGTACAACAAATGGTTTCGCGCTCACATGGTCATCCGGTGTGGTTGTTTCCACGATCACATAAGTACCGAATGGAAGTTCCGGTGTGGCGATGTATCCGTCCGCATCGGTGAACATTTCCTTTACTTCATAAAGGTTTCCTCCAAGGGATTTTAACCACTTGGTATCTCCTGCCGTCCATGTCTCATTGCTTCGCTTATACAGCTTCGCTTTCGATTCGCCCGTAAAGTCATAGTCATAGAATGTCAGAACGTCTTCCTCTCCCCAGTTTCCGTTCACTGGTGTAATGGTTCCATTCTGTACACTTGAAAGGTCAGTGATGAGATAAACGGAGAATCCGGCGCCTTCGATAAGGTCCAGGTTTGTTCCGTAATTATCATCAGAGGTCTTAATAAACTGCACGCCCTGTTTGATGACGTAATCACCGGAGTAGATATCATGAGATGTATTTGCATCATCCACAGTCAGTCCATTCTCGTCATCTGCTGCGGTTTCATCTCTCTCTACTACCTTGATATCCTGTCCATGGTAAGAGATGGTCACTTCATAGACTGTCTCATCCAGCATATATCCGTCCGGAGGAGTCAGTTCCTTGATGTAATATTTACCAAGTTCCAGGTCTCCAAAGCGGATTTTTTTAGTCTCTCCCACCGTAGCGGTGGTAATCAAATCGTCTTTCTTATGGATCACGCCTGTCGCTCCGTCCGAATGGATGATGTCTTCCGCAGCATAGATTCCATATACTGCGCCGTCCAAGTGTTCCACATTACCCTGTGTAATGTCGCTTTCCGATTCCACGTCGTATTTGGTAAGGTCCACGTAACCAAGTACACGGTCATTTTCAAATGTGTTGTTGAACTTCACCACGGCTTCGTTCATGTTCGTATAGTTAAATCCGAAGCTGTATGGTGATTCATTATTATAGTAACCAAATGGTGCCGTGATCTCTTTTACCACGTATTTAAAATCGATCGGGATATCTGCCTTAAAGGTGGATTTTCCGTTTGCAGGTGTTGTCACCCTTTCAATGAGAGTTCCCTTATCGACAATCTTATTTCCTTTATAGTCCTTGATGTCGCTGTCCGCATACAATCCGTAAACTGCTCCGTCCAGCGGATTCTTTGTATCTGCATCCTGCTTTAAGAAGCTTACCTGTGCCTTCTGTCGGATGTTCTGGTATTCCGTTGTATCATAAACGATCTGAACATCCTGACCTGCATAGGTGAATGTCACGCTCTTTTCTGCATTGTTCAAAATATATCCGTGAGGAGGTTTTGTTTCCTTTACGGTATATTTACCCAAATGAAGGTTTCCAAGTTTTACCTTACCGTCTGCTCCGGTAGTAAGTCCGCTCTTTACAAGGTCGCCCCTGTTATAAACAGTAGCACCGTACCCTGTCTTGATCGTGTCTGCCGCATATACACTGTAGACTGCATTTGCAAGAGGTTTTACTTCATATTTGAATGTAACACCGCTGCTTGTGATGGTTGCTCCAGTAAGAACTTCACCTTCTTTATAAATGGTAAGTTCTGCCAGCTGTTCCTTATCGGAGAAATCAAGGTATGCTGTTCCTTTACCTGCGATTGTCTTGGACGGTGTCGCACTCTTGTCCGTATTATAGTAACCGTATGGTGCAGTGATCTCTCTTGCACTGTAGGTATAGGTTCTATCTGCAAAATCATCCAGTTCATCTTCTACTGCAACCCTTGCATCATCTTCGGATTCATAACATCCTCTGTCTGCTACCTCATCCCTTCCGTCGTCATCCAGTTCATCATAGTTTGAACAATATTCCGCACTTGCTGAATCAGAACGGCTAGTAGACCAGGATGCGGTACCGTCAGAACCTGTAGTCAGTGTCGCTACCTTTGAACCGTTCTCATAAACTTCGATGACACATCCTGCGAGTCCCACTCCTGCATCGATATCTTTCTTGGATACCTGTACGTTGTAGGATACGGTGATGGAATCGGAGTATGTATCATATTCCGGTTCTGGAGCTGGAGGTGGTGTAGGGATTTCTCCTCCGCCGCCTTCTCCGCCGCCTGAGCCGCCGCCGGTGTAGGTAGACCAGCTAGGTTCTGATGTAATCCCTGGGACCTGACTACCTGACGGACCTCTTAAGGTATAGTAAGTTCCAGATTTACCGCTTGATCCGTCCAATGCTGCCAGGCCTTCATTGATGATATCACTGACCTCTGACTGGGATGTACTTCCATAAACCATGGTAGATATCAGTGCGGCCACCTGCCCTCTGTCTGTAATCCCCTTTTGAAGACACCATATGGTAATCTGAGCACCTACAAATGCTTTCGAACCTGCGTTGGCATAGTTCTGTACAATCCAGCCAATACGGTCCGTTGTCTTTAATATATCACCATACATATATCCTGTTCTTGCACTTGAACCATAAGATAAACAAAACCCATTTGATCCGCCAACAGTCAATTTATAGATTGTTCCATGGGTTCCAAAAGTAGTATTAGAACCTGCTCCATAGCCAGTGGACGATACACTCATAGATGCATATTTGCCTCCCACTGCCGGTTCCCAAAAAGTTGATATTCCATAATAGTCCATAGGCATCATCTTCAAGGAAATTTCGTTTAATATTTCCAGCTTTACTACTGCTTCCTCTTCTAATTTCAATTCTCCATTTTTATAAGCTGCATACTGGTCATATAACTCACTCTGATATAATTCAGGCTGATACAGTGCTTCCATAAAATACGCAGCATCGTCCAGTGTATATCCATTCTCTTTTAACAGATATAAATCACTCAGTTCCAGGTAAACAAAGCGTGTTCCATCAAAAAATTCTTCAATCGCCAATCCGCTTTCTATCTTTTGAATGACTTCATCCAAAGTTTCAAAAGTATAATGTTCAGGATCAGAATCTTCCGCCGTGATGAATTTTGCATACATTTCCGCAGTTGTTCTCTCATTTGGCAAGAGACCAGCCCACCATTCCTGATCCTTGGCTGCCAATTCCAAAAAGTCATTGTTACATTCCTTCTCAAACCACAGGACCATCTGACGCCAATCGTTTAAATCAATGTCTCCTTCTTGAATTTCCGTTGTTCCAACAGAATCCTTTGCTTTTTCTTCAGTAGATCTATTCGTATGAAGGTTATTGTCACTTGTAGTTCCTGTTGCATCATTATGAAAGTTATTTCCACTTGTAGTTCCCGTTGCATTAGCACTCATACCAATGCTCTGAACCATCATAGAAAACACAAGTACAAATATGCCTACTTGTTTTAAAATTCTTTTCATATTTCTCCTTTCTACAAAAAAAGGACTATCAGTTTTTTTAACTAATAGTCCTTCTATAAATAATATTTTTATCCATTAAATAGATTTACCCAATAATAATAGCCTCCACTACCATAGCAAGCTATGCACCCTTGAGTAAACATATCTCTTAATATATTCTCTCGATGTCCTGGCGAATTCATCCAATCATCCACTGTTGCTTTTGCAGTAAACCCATATTTTGATATGTTTTCACCAGTAGTATAATAGCCTCCTATCGAATGTATCGAATCATCTGAAAGTTCCCCGTTAGGTCTTTCGTGCGACCATTTACTCACTATTTCCTGAGCTCTGGTACATGCCAGATTGTAAATTGATTCATTCCACTGCAATTCATGCAACCCTGCTGCTACACGTTCCTGATTAACCAAAGCAAATGCCTCTTCTGCCATCGCTCTGTTAAATCCATCTTGTGCAACTGGAGCCTGTCCCAAGGCAAAGATCGAGAAGGCTCGCAAACAGGCCAAGAAGGTCACTCCTGTGAAGCCGGCGATCCGCCAGAATACAATCCACATGAACCGCCATGAACTTACGAAGTTCATCAACGGACTTGT
>JAFOCX010000247.1 GCA_017380975.1 Lachnospiraceae bacterium | reverse complement strand
GTTGTATTAAAAGAGGGTACAGACGTTACTATCATCGCAAACGGTCTCTGTGTTGCTGAGTCCTTAGCTGCAGCTGAAATGCTTGCTGCTGACGGAATCTCCGCAAAAGTGATCAACATGCACACAATCAAACCGTTAGATACAGAGCTTGTGATCGAGTCCGCAAAAGCAACAGGCAAGATCGTAACTGTTGAAGAGCATTCTATCATCGGCGGTCTCGGCGGTGCTGTATGTGAGTGCCTTGCAGAGGCAAATCCGATCCCGGTAAAACGTATTGGTATCAAAGACGTATTCGGCGAGTCCGGTACAGCTGCACAGCTGATCAAGAAATACGGCTTAGACGCAGAGAGCATTTACGCTGAAGTAAAAGAGTTCTGCAAATAAATCAAACAGAAAGTAAAGAACCCCGGAGGATTTCATTTCTCCGGGGTATTTATATGCAAAAAAAGGAACGCTCGAAAGCGTTCCTTGAAATGTTTTTTGAAATTAGTAGCAAGCAGTTACATCAGCGTAGAACTGATCCATCTCCTCGCGTGTTGCGAATGTAGCAACATACATCTGGTTGCCCATAGCGCCGGAGAGAACATCCGGAATACGCTCAACCATCTTCATGCAGTGGCCGTATTTGTTCATGATGTCATCATGGTTCATAACGAAGTTCTTGCCATCGCGGAGACCTGCGAATGCACAGTACTGGTGCTCGCCAACCGGCATTGTGGACTGATCGAAAGCGATCATGTCAGCCCAGATCTTGTAAACGTCTGTGCTGTGTGCGAAGTTGATCATATCCGGTGTGAAACCTCCGCACGGACGCATGTTAACTTCAAGAGCCATAACTTCGCCCTTCTTGCCAAGACCCTCGTGGTCCTCAAGAAGACGGAAGAACTCGAAGTGAACGAAACGGTTCTTAACGCCGAATGCTTTTACTGTGTCACGACCTGCTTTGCGCATGTCTTCCGGAAGCTCTTTTACGATGTAGTAGATGGAGTTTCCTGCTTCGTTAACGATATCCATGATGGAGAACGGAGTTACGTTACCTGTCTCGAAGATCGGATCGCCGTTGGAGTCGATGATCGCATCGTAAGAGTTAACTTCTGCGTTTACGAACTCTTCCATGATGTAGAGAGTGTCGTCCCATTTCTCAGCGAAGAATCTCTGAAGATCCTCATCGTTTTTCAGCTTGAATGTGTGGGAAGCACCAACACCATTGTCCGGTTTTGTTACTACCGGGTAACCAACTTCTTTGATGAACTCGAGGCAGTTCTCATAGTTGTCAACAAGGTGGTAACGAGCTGTTGCAAGACCTGCCTTGTGGTAGAACTCTTTCATCTTGGATTTGAATTTGATACGCGGGATATCCTCTGTGTGGAAACCGCTTGTGATGTTGAACTCTGTACGGAGCCAAGCGTCACGCTCTAACCAGTACTCGTTGTTGGACTCTAACCAATCGATCTTACCGTATTTGAATGTGAAGAATGCTACAGCGCGGAATACTTCGTCGCTGTTCTCAAGGTTGCTTACTTTGTAATACTCGTTAAGGCTGTCTCTTAAGTTCGGGTTCAGCTCGTCATACGGCTGATCACCAATACCAAGAACGTTGAGACCGTTGTTCTTTAATTCACGACAGAACATCCAGTAGTTAGTCGGGAAGTTCGGTGAGATAAAAATAAAATTCTTCATAGTGTTTTCCCCTTTTTATAATACTCGTTTTATTTAACCGGCAGCCTGAACAACTGCCCCAATCTTATCTCTGATAGAGAAGCCACGGTAAATAGTGAACAACCTGTTTGTACCACCACGGCCAGTCATGGTTTACATCGTGACCCCAGAAGTCAACCCATGTGTTAATGCCGTTTCTCTTGAAGATCTCATCCAGTTTGCGTGTTGTCTCCGGCTGCTCCCATGCACCCTGTCCACAGCAGATAACAGATCTGCCTCTGTTGTACATCTGAACATACGGATGATGGTACGGCATCTGATCTAAGTAGTGGATCGGAGAGTTCTCATAAATCTGTCCGTTCATGTAAGAACCGAATCCGTACTCAGCAGAGAAGATTCCGCTTAATGCCATCATGCTGTCGAAGTGCTGCGGGAAGCGGTAGAAAAGGTTTACCGCGTGAGTAGCACCCAGGCTGCAGCCGAATGTCATGATGCCCGGAGCCTCGTTCCAGCCGTTTCTTTCCATTGCAATATGCTGGATAAACGGAACAACCTCAGTTGTGATGTAGCGCATCCAAGCTTCGTGAAGGTTGATACGATAATCTGCGTTACCGTTTTTATCAGACCAGGTTTCTTTGTCAATTGTATCGATCGCGATTACCATAACCTGGCCGGACTCGATCCACGGGGACCATACCTCAGCCATCTTATATCCTTCGAAGTCGAAGAAGCGTCCATCCTGACACGGGATGAAAAGTACCGGTCTACCGGCGTGTCCGTACACCTTGCATTCCATATCACGGTTTAATGCCGGGCTGTACATTTTGAAATACTGCATTTCCATGGTTTGTTTCTCCTGTTTTTGAGCTTATTGTTTTTCTTTTGACTTTTCTCTTTACTGATTGTTTAAAAATTATATGTAAATGTTATATTAAGTCTGAATTTTGCATTTTAAAGTACTAAAGTGCTTGGGCATGGTTTTGGGACCGGTTGGTTCCGGTCCTTAAAAAATCCTTAATATATAGTATATAATAACAAGAGGGAGCGATAATTTCAATACCGAATCCCTTTATTCATACGGAAATATAAGGATTAATCCTCATCTTCATAAAGCAGCGCGCCCATAAAATAAGGAACCTGTTTTTCCCAGCAGGCCTCTGTGTGGTCACCGTACGGTACGATGCGGCTTGTGAGGAAAACGCGCTTCAT
The DNA here is from genome assembly GCA_017380975.1 of Lachnospiraceae bacterium. Classification (GTDB taxonomy): domain Bacteria; phylum Bacillota; class Clostridia; order Lachnospirales; family Lachnospiraceae; genus Pilosibacter. The sequence goes on along the minus strand of JAFOCX010000247.1, from coordinate 7,178 downwards.
TATAAATAAGGAAGTGACTCTCTGGAACAGACGGACCATACCGTGATGATTTTTCATCTCAACGGAGCCGTAGTCCATGTAAAGTCTGGTGTTTGGTTTGAGCCAGGAGCTGCGGATCATCTCTTCGATCATCTCCGGATTGGTCCAGAGGGATGGAGAAAGAGCAGCGCCGCCGGAAAAGTACTGATTGTACTCTGTGATCGCATAGAGGGTCATAAGTCCGCCCATGGAGCTTCCGGAAACAAAGGTATGACGGCGATCCGGAAGAGTACGGTAACGACGATCGATCTCGCGTTTGAACTTCTTTACGTACCAGTCCATCGTAACTTTGCCGCAGCCGCTGATCGGTCCGGCAACCGGATCATCGTAATCAAACGGAGCATATTCCTTCAGACGGCCGAAATCCGGGTGATGGTTACACTCGACAGCTGCGATGATCAGTTCTGTGCCTGTCTGGTCCATATAATCTTTCAGACCCCAGGATTTGCCATAAGAAGCCTCTTCGTCAGAGAACAGGTTATGGCCATCGAACATATACAAAACAGGATAACGTTTTTCCGGTTCCTCAAAATAAGATTCCGGAAGGTAAACGTAGGCCCATCTTGTCTCCGGTCCGGTCGGAGCAGGAAAGGTAACTTTCCATTTCTTTACCATATTATGTCATCTCCAATCTGCATTTTTGGTAAATATATCCCCTACTATAGCATAGTTGCAAAAAAAAGGCAAGATTTCCCGACTTTGATTAAAAGCTTCACAAATGTTTTTAACAAAAACAGCACGAAACATTTGTGAAAATGCAATAAAAATGTACTTTATTCAATGCAAAACTTGTCTATTTATTTAAAATGTTTTATAATATAGATGGTTGTTTTTATGGAGTTCATAAAGACAAATTACTATTTTTTATTAAAGGAAAGGGAGGTCCTACCAAATGAAAAAGAAATTAGTATCTCTTGCTCTTGTTAGTGCTATGGCATTAAGCGTAACAGCTTGTGGCGCTAAAGAGACAGCACCGGCAGCAACAACAGCAGCAGCAGAGACAACAACAGCTAGCGCAGAAGAAGTAAAAGCTTCCAAAGAAGCTAAAGTTGAGGCAGCTACAGCAGTTTCCCCGGACAACGATATCGTTATCGCTCTCCAGGCAGACGCTACACACCTTGACCCGCACAAATCTTCCAACGGTATCTCCAACCAGATCACAAACGAAATGTATGAGTGTCTGTTAGCATTCGACGAGAACACAAACGTAGTTCCGATGCTTGCTAAAGAGTGGTCCGTATCTGAAGATGGTAAAGATTACACATTCATTCTTAACGAGGGTATCACATTCCACGATGGCGAGCCGTTCAACGCTGAAGCAGTTAAAGCTGTTTATGATCGTGGTGTAGCTGATGAGAGCTTAACACTTAAGAGAACAATCTCTGCTTGGGAAGGCGTTACAGTTGATAGCGAATATCAGGTAACAATCCACCTCAAAGAGCCGAACAACACATTCATCAACAAGATCACACAGTTCAGAATCGTTTCCCCGAAAGCTATGGCTATGGAAAACGCTTCCGACTATCTTGCAAAGAACTCTGCTGGTACAGGCCCGTTCAAACTTGCTGAGCGTGTTGACGGCGGTTACACAAAGATGGTTCCGAACGAGAACTACTGGAGAGAGGGTTCTACAGTTGATTCCTTAACATTCATGGTAGTTCCGGAGGATGCAGCTCGTATCGCTATGCTTCAGACAGGCGAAGCTGACATCATCACACCGGTACCGGTAACAGACGTTTCCTTAATCGAGAACGATCCGTCCATCATCATCGACGTTGCTCCGGCTACTACATACCGTTATGTAACTCTTAACACAGAGTGGGCTCTTGAGGATGGCAGAAAACCGTTCGCAGACAAGAGAGTTCGTCAGGCTTGTAACTGGGCATTCGATAGCGAAGCTTACGCAAAAGTTGTATTCAACGGCTATGCAAAAGCTCCGACATCCATCTTCTCCGATTCCATTTACTACTATGCTGAGCAGGCTCCGTACACAGCTGACGTAGAGAAAGCAAAGGCTCTCATGAAAGAAGCTGGCTTCGAAGATGGCTTTGATGTAGAAATCGTTGTAGATAACACAACAATCGAGCAGAAGGGTGCTACATTCGTACAGCAGCAGCTTTCCCAGATTGGTATCAACGTAATTCTTCTTCCGAACGAGTCCACAGCTAACGCTGAGAAGACAAGTGCTCCGCTTGAAGAGACAACAGTTCAGATGTGGTACGTAAACTGGTCTTCCGGTTCTTACGAGGCTGACGGTTCCATGAGAAGTATCCTTCACGGCGAGAAATTCCCGCCGAACGGCTACAACACAGCATTCTGGAACAACGCAGAATTCAACCAGCTCCTTGACGATGCTTTAAAGATGTCTGATACAACAAAGATCGCTGAAGCATATGCAAAAGCACAGGCTATCGCTTGGGAAGAGTGTCCGTGGATCTTCTTAGGAAACGACAATACTCTTAACGCGTTCAAGACATATGTAACAGGTTTACAGTACAAACCGGGCGGAACAATGGTATTTAGAACAATCGGTTTAGAGCAGTAATATAACATATCGAAACGGAGTAGGAAACTACTCCGTTTCTTAAACTAGAACTAGTTGAAACTATTAGGGAGGTAGTTTAATGGGACGTTACGTTGCTAGACGTTTATTAGAAACAATTCCGTTGATGATCATCATCTCAATTGTTGTTTTTATGTTCATTCACCTCATTCCAGGTGATCCGGCGAAAACACTCGCAGGTGTAGAGGCTTCTCTTGAAGAGGTTGAAGCACTTAGAGAAGAATTAGGTCTTAAAGATCCGCTTATCGTTCAGTATTTTAACTGGGTTAAGAATGCGCTTAGTGGCGACCTTGGCCGCAGCTTTAAGTCCAATCTTCCTGTTACAGAACTGATCTGGTCCAGATTCCAGTTCACAATTCGATTAGTATTTGCGGGTCTTGTATGGGCTCCGTTTGCAGGTATTTTTATTGGTGTTATGTGTGCGATTAAGCGAGGCACCTGGGTAGACCTTGGTGGTATGTTGTTTGCTATCTGTGGTCTTTCCGCTCCGGGTTTCTGGCTTGGTCTTATGGGTATCCAGTTCTTCTCCGTTAAACTTGGATGGTTACCGTCCGGTGGTTTAGAGAGCTGGAAACACTTGATCCTTCCGTCTATGGTTATGGGTACTGGTATCATGGCGACACTTGCCAGATATTCCCGTTCTTCCATGCTTGAGACATTAAGAGAGGACTACGTTCGTACTGCACGTGCGAAAGGTCAGAGAGAGCAGATCGTTATGTTCCGTCATGCTTTTATGAACTCTCTTATCCAGGTTGTTACAATCCTCGGTCTTCAGATCGGTGGTTTATTATCCGGTTCCGTTCTTACAGAGACTATCTTCTCTATCCCGGGTATGGGTCGTCTGTTAACAGACTCCATCGCTTACCGTGATTATCCGACAATCCAGGGTATTCTGTTAATCTTCGCCCTTCAGTACGTTCTTATCAACCTGATCGTTGACGTATTATACGGCGTAATTAACCCGAAGATTCGTTACGACTAATAGAAAAGAGGAGGATACTATGTCAAACACACAGAATGAACAGGCAAAAATCAATACCTCTTTTGAAGAGAATTATATTGATGAAAATATTAAAGTGTCCACAGACGGTAAGGTAAAAGCGTTTGTTAAGAAGTTTGCCAAGAGAAAAACAGCGGTTGTTGCTTTCTTTGTTATGGTTGCTCTTCTGATCCTTGCACTTGTTGGACCATCACTTGCTCCGTATGAAGCGAATGCATTTGATTATGACAATATCCTTTCTGGTCCGAGTGCAAAACATTGGTTTGGTACAGACCAGTTTGGCCGTGATATCTTAAGCCGTATTATGGCTGGTGCTCCGTTAACACTTGGTGTTGCACTTTCTTCCGTTATCGTAGGTGCAGCGATTGGTACAGTTTTAGGTCTTCTCTCCGGTTACTATGGCGGATGGATCGAGATGCTTGTAATGCGTGGTGCAGACGTATTATTCAGTTTCCCGGATATCCTTCTTGCAATCGCGATCGTGGCTGCATTAGGACCTGGTATTATTAACGTATTTATTGCGGTTGCTGTCTTCACAGTACCGTCCTTCGCACGTATTATGAGATCTGCAACTCTTGCTGTTAAAGGTTGCCTTTATGTAGAAGTTGCGCGAAGCCTGGGATGTAAAGATGGTCGAATCCTTTTTAAACACATCTTCCCGGGTACAATTCAGTCCCTGATCGTAAACTTTACAATGAGAATCGGTTCTGCTATCATGGCAGCTTCTTCCCTTAGCTTCCTCGGCTTCGGCGCGAACGTAGCTGATCCGGAATGGGGTGCAATGCTTTCCCTGGGTAGAAGTTACCTGAGTACAGCTCCGCACATGGTTTATCTGCCGGGTCTTGTAATCTTCGTTACAGTTCTTGCATTTAACCTGTTCGGTGATGGCTTAAGAGATACTCTTGACCCGAAGATCAAGTAATTGATTGAAAATTGAAAGGAGTCCAAGTATGCCACAGGAAGTATTACTTGAAGTAAAAGATTTACGAACAGAGTTCTTCTCTAGTAAAACAAGCAGCGTAACTGCTGTTGCTAATGTTTCTTTTAACATTAATAAAGGTGAGATTCTTGGCCTGGTAGGTGAGTCTGGTTGCGGTAAGAGTGTTACATCTCTTTCTGTAATGCAGCTCTTAAAAGATACACCGGGTAAGATCACAAACGGTGAAATTATTTTAGACGGTGTGGATCTTGTAAAAGCATCTAACGAAGAAGTTAGAAAGATCCGCGGCGGTAAGATGTCCATGATCTTCCAGGAGCCGATGTCTGCCCTGAACCCGTCCATGCGTATTGACAAACAGATGATCGAGACAATCCGTCTTCACTCTGACATGACGAAGGAGCAAGCTTTGGCACATGCAGCTGAGATGCTGAAAAAAGTAGGTATCCCGGATCCGCCACGTGTATTAAAGAACTATCCGCACCAGTTATCCGGTGGTATGTCCCAGCGTGTTATGATCGCGATGGCTATGAGTAACGATCCGAAGCTTCTGATCGCTGATGAGCCGACAACAGCTCTTGACGTTACAATTCAGGCTCAGATCCTCGATCTTATGAAAAAAATCCAGAAAGAAGAGCAGTCTTCCATTCTTCTGATCACACATGACCTCGGTGTTGTTGCCGAGATGTGTTCCCGTGTTATCGTTATGTACGCAGGTAAGATCGTTGAGGAAGCTCCGGTTGAAACTCTCTTCGGTAATCCGTCCCATCCGTATACACAGGGCCTTATTGCTTCCGTTCCGAAGCTTGGTTCCGGTGTAAAAGTTCTTCCGTCTATCCCGGGTTCCGTTCCGGATCTTGCTGCGATGCCGGAAGGCTGCCGTTTTGCTCCGAGATGTAAGTACGCTACAGATAAATGTAGAAAAGAAAATCCGGAGTTATTCCAGATCGGCGAGAACCACAAGTGCAGATGTTGGCTTGTGCAGGATAAATAAGGGGAGGACTGAATATGGAAAAGAAACCGATTCTTTCATTAAAAAATGTATCTAAAACTTTCCCTGTTGGTAAATCCCTTTTCGGAAAACCAACCAAATTCGTTCACGCTGTAAACAACGTTAGCTTTGATGTTTACGAAGGTGAGACATTCTCTATCGTAGGTGAGTCCGGATGTGGTAAATCCACAACAGGTCGTTTGATCAACCACCTGATGAACCCGGACAGCGGTGAGATTTGGTTCATGGGAAAAGAAATCTCCAAGATTTCTCAGGACGAAATGCGTCCGATCAGAAAAGATATGCAGATGATCTTCCAGGATCCGGCAGGAAGCTTAAATCCGCGTATGAAGGTTGCTGAGCTCATCGAAGAGCCGCTCCTCATCCACACAGATTTAGACGAAGCAGGCCGTATGAAGATCGTTAACGAGCTTCTTGGTATCGTAGGTCTTAGTGCAAAACACGCACAGCGTTATCCGCACGAGTTCTCCGGTGGTCAGAAGCAGCGTGTAGGTATCGCACGTGCCCTTACAGTAAACCCGAAACTGGTTATCGCCGATGAGCCGATCTCCGCTCTTGACGTATCCATCCAGGCTCAGGTATTAAACCTTCTGAACAGACTTCAGCAGGAATACAAACTCACATACGTATTCATTTCCCATGACCTTTCTGTAGTAGAGATGATCTCCGACAGAATCGCAGTTATGTACCTTGGATTCGTAGTTGAGACAGCTCCGAAGGAGTTATTATATGCGAAACCGATGCATCCGTATACAGAGGCTCTTCTCTCTGCTGTACCGATCCCGGATCCGACACTCCACAAAGAGCGTATCATCCTTGAAGGTGATATCCCGTCCACAATCAATCTTCCGAAGGGCTGTCCGTTTGCAGCAAGATGTAAGAAATGCAAACCGGTGTGCTTAGAGGAGAGACCGGTAACACATGAGGTTGAGCCGGGTCACTTTGTTGCTTGTCACCTTTACGACTAATCATATTTTCATTAAGGAGAATTAGAAAATGAATAAACCGTTAATCGAAGCTTGCGTAGATTCTTACCAGTCTTGCGTAAACGCTACAAAAGGCGGCGCTGACAGACTTGAACTTTGCTCCCACCTGATCATCGGCGGCTGCACTCCGACACTTCCGGTATTCAAACAGGTTCAGAGAGACTGTAAGGGCGTTAAGATCAATGTTCTTATTCGTCCGCGTTTCGGTGATTTCCTTTACACAGAGGATGAGATCGAAGCTATGTGCGAAGACATCGCTATGTTCAGAGATTTAGGTGCTAACGGCGTTGTTATCGGTGCTCTTACACCGGACGGTGACCTTGACATCGAAGTTATGAAGAGAATGATGGCTTGTGCAGGCGATATGGACGTAACTCTTCACCGTGCATTTGATATGACACGTGATCCGTTCAAGACTCTGGAAGAGGCGATCGAACTTGGCTGCAAGACAATCCTTACATCCGGTCAGCAGAGCAATGTTGTTGAAGGTAAAGACCTTCTGAAAGAAGTTTATGAGAAGGCAGCAGGCAGAATCGACATCATGGCAGGCTGCGGCGTTAAGAAATGGAACATTCAGGAAATCCACGATCATACAGGCATCGTTGTATTCCATACAACAGGCAGAAAAGGCGTTCTTGACT
>JAFOCX010000246.1 GCA_017380975.1 Lachnospiraceae bacterium | reverse complement strand
CTGATTATACGTTTTTCATCAAGCCTTACTAAGCTTTTTCATGGCACTGAATCGATAGTAATAAATGACAAATGCGATCGATGTTGCACTCCAGCTCAGCGGATAGCTGAATAAGGTTGTGAAAAGGTCCGGACGGATCGCACCTGCTGTAAAGATCCATACGACACGGAGAAGGCATGTACCGACACAAATGATCAGCATCGGAATAAATGCATCGCCAATACCGCGAAGGGTACTCGGGAATACGTTTACACATGAATAGCAGAACCAGAACGGCGCCTGGAACTTGATGATCATCATGCTGTCTGCCAGCACCATAGGATCATCCGTAAACAGTGCACTGATCGCGGTGCCGAATGTATATACTGCTGCTGCCAGGATCGCTGTCGCAGTCAGAGTCATTCCCAGACCCACATAGGTTCCCTTTTTCAGACGGTCGATCTTTCCTGCACCAAAGTTCTGACCTGCAAAGGTTGTAATCGAGATGCTCAGCGCATCCATGGTCATCCAGAAAATACCGTCGATCTTTCCGAATACTGCCCACGCGGCGATCGTATCGGTTCCGAATCCATTGATATTGGCCTGGATCACGATATTGGACACAGAATACATGACGGACTGCATACCTGCCGGAAGTCCGATCTGAATGATCTTTCGCAAGATCATCTTGTCCATCTTGAGTGCTCTGATCTCAAATCGATAAGATTCTTTTGATCTCATCAGAGTGATCAAGACTAATCCTGCTGCCATTGCCTGAGAAAGGATCGTTGCAAGAGCAGCTCCCGCAACTTCCATTTTTAAGATCACAACGAATAAAATATCCAGCACAATATTGGTCAGACATGCGCAGATCAGGAAAAATAACGGACGTTTTGAATCGCCGACTGCTCGGAGGATCGCTGCACCCATGTTGTAAAGCAGGTTTCCGATCACACCCATGAAATAAATACGCATGTAAGTTACCGAGTAATCGATGATCTCTTCCGGTGCACCCATGGCACGGATCGCTGCCGGCGCAAAGATCTGACCGATGATCAGAAGACAGATACCGCCGCCGATCGCCAGACAAAAGGCCGTGTGCACAGACTTCTTTACCATCTCCGCATTTCCTGCACCGTAATACTGGGAAACCACAACGGAAGATCCGGAGGACATACCTACGAAAAATCCAACCAAAAGGTTGATCAGCGTACCCGTCGTTCCGCCAACCGCAGAAAGCGCCTCTTTACCGACAAATCGTCCTACAATGATGGCATCCGCGGTATTATAAAGCTGCTGAAAGAACGTTCCAAATAAAATCGGAAAGAAGAAGATCAGGATCTGCTGCCAGATGACTCCTTCTGTAATTCCGTTTCTCTGTACTGCCACTTCACGATTTCTACTCATAATTCCACCTATAAATTCCCTGTGAAAACATAGGGGATATTACGCCGGCTCCGGCCATAACATCCCCTGTTGAGTTTCTTTTTGTCTGCTATACTTTTTATAACATATGTGCGCGAAGGAATTCGCCGCTCTGTGCACAAAGATAAGACGGCGGAATATCAAGGATTGTCTTACATCCGCTCATACCTTCCTGCTTCATACGATATGCAGCTCTCGCACATGCTGCGATCACGGAAGATGTGAATTCCGGATTGGAATCCAGTTTTAAACTATACTCGATCACATGGTTGTGCTCCAGATTCCATCCTGTCTTACCGCTGCGGATCACGAAACCGCCGTGCGGAAGTGCAGAATGGTCGCGCTTCATCTCTTCTTCTGTAATAAAATGAACGGTTGTATCATAATCTGCAAAATATGCCGGCATTGTCACGATATCGTGCTCGATCTGCGCAAGGTCAGCGCCTTCTTCTGCCACTACAAAGCACTCACGTGTATGTTTCTCTCTTGTGATCAGATCCGGTGTCTCGCCGCCGCGGATTCTCTCAAGGGCACTGTCTACCGGGATTGTATACTGTCTGCAATCCTTCACGCCTGCAACGCGACGTACTGCGTCAGAATGGCCCTGGCTCACGCCTTTGCCCCAGAATGTGTAATCTTTGCCGTTCGGAAGCACTGCATTTGCATACACACGGTTCAAGGAGAACATACCCGGATCCCAGCCTGCGGAGATCACAGCCACATTGCCGTTTGCTTTTGCAGTTGCGTCAACATTTGCAAAATGCTCCGGAATCTTAGAATGATTATCAAAGCTGTCAACAACTGTAAAATACTTTGCATACTCCGGTGTCTGTACCGGAAGGTCAGTTGCACTGCCGCCGCAAAGGATCAGCACGTCCACTTCATCTGCATGGTCTTTCGCCTCATCGGCGCGATATACGGAAACGCCCTCGGTCAAGATCTTTACGTTCGCCGGGTCACGTCTTGTAAACACTGCTGCGAGCTCCATATCCGGGTTATTTTTCACTGCGCATTCGATGCCGCGTCCCAGATTGCCATAGCCCATAATACCAATTCTGATTGTCATCTCTTACTACCTCCATGTTGCCTACAATCTGCTATCATTTTAGCAAGCTAAAGGGGAGGTGTCAATCAAATTTTCTCTACGGGTGTCTCAACCCTTCCCACTGATCTCTCTTCGGAGTCGGAATATCCACGCCCAGTATGATCTTCACTAACCACACGAAGAAAAACAGTACCAACACCGGGATCACACAGGATGTCACCAGTAATACGGCCAGAGCTTCCAAATAGTGATTCAATACATTCTCTATCTTGTCAGTTGCAACCGTAACCGTATCGGATACTTTCGAAAGCAATTCTGAAAACAGATTTCCTTTCTTCTCTTCTTCCTTTGCCGCACTGAGTTCAGCATCTTCTTCAATCTCTTCTGTAGTCTCCAGCGCAAGATCAATAGTGCTCTGAATGGAAGAGTTATACGTCTTTTCAATTAAATTGGAAACTCCCACACTAGCCGGAATTACCAACACAATCGCACAGCCAAATACCGCCAACTTGGTTGCGATCTGTTTCATAAAATTGCTTCGCGAGAGAATTCCTACTGCACATATTGCACATGCTAACGGAACTAATACCTTAAATGCTGCATATCCGGTAATGGTGACCAAATACTTTTCCAGATAGATCGCACTTAGTACCAGTAAAAAATAAGTACTTAAATCTGCCAGTTTTTCTGCTATTGGTGTTGCCACATCTCCCGGGATCATCGTAATCGCAGATGAGACACCGATAGATGAAAGTGACAATTTCATTACTGTCTCTCTTGTCTCTTCCAGGTGCTCGATTGTTTCTCGATGTGTTTCCGGCGATGATGCATAATCTGCCACAACGAAAAACGAAAACCACGCGATAACTCCGAGTACCGCGATGAGTACCAACGGTCTCCAATAACCTTCCATCTTATAATTCATTCCGCTTACACTCCTTTCTAAACTGTGAATCCGTTTGCGAATCTAGCTCTCTTTTGAATCAAAAAGTCCCTGTTGGACTTGACGGATGGCTTCCAGTTCTCAAGAAGAGAAGTTCTTCTGCAAGTGCATGGACTACATACATCGCTACATCATTCTTTGGTGTAGACCGCTCTGTAAATCCTGACCGCCTTGCCGGTGCTTTCGTAGACGCTACAGGCGCTACTGGTGACGCTCAGAAGAAGAGCCACACAGTTACAACTCTAATTAAGAAGTTGCGCAGACAGGGTTCTTTGTGTGATATGATCGTTATGAATGATGATGACTTCCTTGAGTTTGCAAGAGAAATCGAAACTTCTAACACATACTTCACACAGACTTCTACAAAGGAAAAGAAGAATGCAACTATCGGCTTCTCTGACATTTCTGCAGCATTCTCTACAAACTATGTAGAAAACATCATTGATGACCCTTACTGTGTAAAGGGCCGCTTCTATGTTCTCTCTTCTGATGCAGTTGAGTTCTGGGGCTACACAAACGTAGACAAGGCACT
>JAFOCX010000245.1 GCA_017380975.1 Lachnospiraceae bacterium | reverse complement strand
ATGCTCTTGGCGCGTATCGCTACGCTCTTTGCCCCCTCGACACATTATGTGCCGCATATGGTAAATGCGATGAACTGCCTATCGAGCGCATTCTGTATTTTGTTCCTCTTCTGGTTCATCATGTAGGAGCCGGGGCTGTCGTAATTGAAGATGGTGCCGGAATGGCGCTGACCGGCGGAGGCGAAATAGCACTCGCGGCGGTCCTTGGTGCCGGAATAGAACCAGTTGACACCGGAATAATGGCTGGTGGTCATCTTGAGCATGTCACGGATGGTCTGATCACGCAGGAAGTCGTTGAGGTTCTCGTTGTTGGCCATCTCGGGGAAGTAGTCGATGACCTTATCATCCAGAGAGAGCTTGCCTTCCTCTTCCAGAACACCGATGGCAACAGCCACGAAGCTCTTGGAGATGGAGTACATTCTGTGCTTGAAATCCTTATGGAAGGGAGCAAAATAGCACTCGGCGAAGATATCGTTGCCGCGGGCCATCAGGATGTTATGGGGAGCAAGGTGGTACTCTTCCAGAGTTTTGACAAATTCCATAATCGCGCGGGAGGAAATACCGGCCTGTTCGGGAGTGATGGTTTTAAACAGACACTTTCACCTCAAGATTGTAAAATTTTAATATAATTTTCAGTCGAACCGAAACTTCTATGGGCATTATAACATAGCAGCGAAGCCGATTCAAGAAAAAACAGACTTACTTTACCGCTTTTCCGTTGGCAAGACCGGTGTATTCGTCGAGGAAGGCCTGTGCCGTCTTTTCCATCGTGACGGTGAGGACATCGTCCTTGAAGCCGAAGATCATGTCCAGAATGCCAAAGTATTTGTCGATGATCTGTACCTTGATGTGCAGTCTTGTTTCATCCACCCAGGCGGCAGAAACGGCACAGTCATACATATGCCCGGGAACCGGGATCGCAGCGATCAGATCAGCATAGCCCTCCTGCGGGAACTTCTGGAACTCGTTGTGACCGAAGCCCAGAGTCAGCATCTTGACGCCCTGTGCGTTCTCGTAGGTCATGGTGCCCTTCTCGCCGTCAAAATCGAAGCGGACGGTCTTGATGCCCATCGAGTCATTCCGAGCATTAAAAGAATCAGTTTGCTGCTATTCATTTGCAGGTCCCTCCGTTTCCTCGTCTAAGTCTACGAAAAATACGCCGATGAATGCACATAAGAGCGTGGAGATGATCAGTGCCCAGCTGGAATCGATAACCTGACTCAGTAAAGTATTGCACAAAGCGGTTAATACCACGAGACCGCCCAGTTTGTAATTGTTTGTCAGGTTCGGCATGAGCAGACCGATGAACATGGCATATAAGGAAATTCCAAGGCTTGCAGTCAGGATCTCCGGAAGGAAATCGGATGCGACAGCGCCAATGAGAGTTCCCACATTCCGCGAAGAAATTGTTCTATATTATAGCACTGCAGGATGAAGTTACAAGCAATTTCATCCAATTTAAAAGGCAGGCCCCATTTTTTGCTTGCATGGAAAACTGACAAATGATATGCTAAAATCGTGACAATATTGTGAATATCGAATCGAAGGAGATTGTAATGATTCAGGTAGAGAAATTATCTTATTCTTTCCCGGAAAAAGATTTATATAAAAACGTTTCGTTCACTCTGCAGGATGGCGCGCACTGCGCACTGATCGGAAGCAACGGAACAGGAAAATCCACATTGATCCAGATGATGATGGAGCCGGACGAGTGGTTATACAAAGGTAAGATCATCAGAAAAGATATCGGAAGGATCGGTTATGTAAGCCAGTTCTTTAAGACATCCAAAGAAAATACCATGACGGTATTTGAATACCTCAGCCAGTATTTTGTGGAACTGCAGCAGAAAAATGAAGAATTATGCGCAGAAATGGCTACATCTGAAAATCTTGACGAGGTTTTTGAACGTTATCAGAAAGTCATGGACGAGATCGATGCAGTCGATGGAAACAACTACGAGTCCAATATCGGAAAACAGTTGAAGCTCGCAGGGATGAAGTCCATGGAAGGTATGGAACTTGGTAAGCTGAGCGGCGGTGAATACAAACTGGTTCAGGTAATCCGCGAGATGATGCAGATGCCGTCCCTTCTCATTATGGACGAGCCGGATGTATTCCTTGATTTTGAAAATTTAAACGGTCTGCGTCAGCTGATCAACTCTTATAAAGGAACGATTTTGGTTATTACACACAACCGTTACCTTCTGAACAACTGCTTCAATAAGATCCTGCATCTGGAAGACGCGGATATTCAGGAATTTGACGGAAACTTTGTGGATTATAATTTTGCACTGCTGCAGAGAAAGATCGAGCTGCAGGAACAGGTGGCAGAGGAGATGGAAGAACTGGAGCGCACCAGAGCAATGGTTGACCGTCTCCGTGCGAAAGCAACTCGATTTGACAACGCTTCGTTCGGAAGAACCGTTCATGCGAAACAGAGCCAGTTAGACCGTCTGGAGGCGCGCATGATCAAGGCTCCGTTTGTGGAAGTGCGTCTTCCGGAAATCGTGCTTCCGGTGCTTGAACAAGCAGCTGCCGAGGCAGAAGAAACAGAAAATACAGAGATTGTGAGCGGACCGGTGCTGAATGTACAGGATTATCGTCTTGAATTTGAGGATATGATCCTGGAGAACGTCAGCTTCGAATTGAATGAAGGAGAAAAAGTTGCCATTGTCGGTCCGAACGGAACAGGAAAAACGACACTGCTTCGTCAGATCGCAAACAGAAGCAGTGAAGCTGTTTCTGTACGACCGGATGTGGAAATCGGCTTCCTGTCCCAGAACCACAGCGAGACATTAAACGAAGATGATACCATCTACAAAGAGTTTGAAGCACTTGGATTTGAGACGAATGCAGAGATCAAGCAGTACCTTGCTCCTTATTTCTTCGCAGAGGATGTATTAGATAATCGAATCGGTATTTTGTCCGGAGGCGAGAAGAATCTTCTTCAGCTTGCAAAGATCGGTGCCGGAAAAGCAGGATTATTGCTTCTGGATGAGCCGACCAGCCATCTGGACATTTATTCTCAGGCGGCGCTGGAGAAGGCGCTGGCAGATTATAAGGGAACGGTTCTCATGGTTTCTCACGATTTCTATACCATCGTAAATACCATGGACTATGTTCTTTATGTAGAAGATAAGACAATCCGCAAAATGCGTGTTCGTTCCTTCCGTAAGATGATCTACAAAGATTACTTCGAGCAGGAATATCTGGAACTGGAGCAGAAAAAGAAAGAACTGGAAATGAAGATCGAGGATTGTCTGAGAGCCAATGATTTTGAAAAGGCAAAAGCAATTTCCGAAGAGTTAGAAGTGATTGTGAGAAAGATGTAATGAAAGTTTGGAACGGAAAATCAGTATGTAAAGGGATTGCCATGGGGCCGGTCGTCGTTATGAAGAAGAAGGACTTCTCCGTGACAAAGATCAAGGTCTCTGATCCGGAGGCTGAAATCAGCCGTGTGACTGTTGCAGTTGATCAGGCCAAATCTCAGCTTCAGGAGTTATATGAAAAAGCTCTTAGAGAAGTTGGTGAGAGCAGTGCCATGATCTTTATGGTCCACCAGATGCTGTTGGAAGATGAGACATTTTTGGATGCTGTATACACAGGGATCCGCTCAGAACAGGTGAATGCAGAGTATGCGGTTTCGGAAACCGGAAATCAGCTGGCAGAAATGTTCGCCGGCATGGACGATGATTACATGAAAGAACGAGCGGCGGATCTGAAAGATATTTCTGACCGTCTGGTTCGCATTCTGACCGGCTGTGAAAGACAGGATTTTTGCTTTTCGGAACCATCCATTCTTCTTGCGGATGATCTGATGCCGAGTGAGACGATGCAGATGGATCAGGCAAAGATCCTTGCATTTGTAACTGTTCGCGGTTCTGAAAATTCGCACACAGCAATCTTGGCTCGCACGATGAACATTCCGGCTCTTGTGGGAGTTCCGGTGGATCTCAATGAAATCCAAGATGGATTGACTGCCATCGTGGATGGATCTGACGGGCGATTTGTGAT
>JAFOCX010000244.1 GCA_017380975.1 Lachnospiraceae bacterium | reverse complement strand
GTGAGAAATAAAGGAACTTACGCAGGCATTGTGGAGATGATCCCGTATTTTAAGAGTCTGGGCGTGACCAGCCTGGAACTGATGCCGATTGCTGAGTTTGATGAAGTGATAAAAGAATTGACTCCGTCGGAGATTCCGGGCGGAAAACCGGAGTTAAAACCAAACGGAAAGCTGAACTACTGGGGATATGGACCGACATTCCCATATGCACCGAAGGCGGCATACGGAACCGGATTCATGCCGGTGGAAACTGAGTTCAAGATCATGGTGAAAGAACTGCACGATGCAGGTCTGGAATGTATCCCGGAGATGTACTTTACAGGCGAGGAGACGATCCCGCAGGTATTAGATGTACTGAGATACTGGGCAGAAGAGTACCATGTGGATGGATTCAAATTGTCAGGCGTGGTTCCGACCGGAGCGATCGCAGCAGATCCGTTCCTGAAAGATCTGAAATTATTTGCAGATGACTGGAGCAATGTTTCCATTCCGAAGACAGCCAGAGGAAAACGTCTTGCGGAGTACAATGACAAATTCCAGATGGATATGCGCCGGATCCTGAAGGGTGACCAGGGCATGGTGGAAAAACTGATGGTATGGACCATGAAAAATCCGTCCGATCATGCAGTCATCAATTACATGGCCAATACCAACGGATTCACCATGATGGACATGGTTTCCTATGATGAAAAGCACAACGAAGCCAACGGCGAAGAAAATCGTGACGGTGCTGATTACAATGCTTCCTGGAACTGTGGAATTGAAGGGCCGACGGAGATCGAAAAGATCAACAAACTGAGAAAGCAGCAGCTTTACAACGCATTTTTAATGCTGCTTTTGAGCCAGGGAACACCATTGATCATGGCCGGTGATGAGTTTGGAAATACACAAGGCGGAAATAATAATGCATACTGCCAGGACAATGAGATTGGCTGGCTCGACTGGAACCAGCTGGAAGAGAATTCAGATCTGTTCCAGGTTGTGCGTGAATTTATTCGCTTCCGCAAAGAGCATAAATTATTCCACATGGATCAGGCACCGAAGCATGCAGATTATAAGTCTCTGGGCTGTCCGGATGTTTCCTTCCATGGCCAGAGTGCATGGAGACCGGATCTGGAGTATTTCAGAAAACAGCTGGGAATCATGTACTGGGGCGCATATGCAAAGAAGGAAGACGGTACAAACGATCAGAATTTCTACGTTGCATACAATCTTCACTGGGGAACTCACAAGCTCGGTCTACCGAGACTTCCGAAGGGACTGATCTGGCAGGCACTCTATGATACTTCCGGAGGCGGTGCGGTTGTAAAAGACCGAATCTATGCGCAGATCCCGCCGTACACGGTAGTGGTATTTATCGCATTAGAAGAAACCGGATACTGCAGCTACACCCTTCCGATCGGAGATGTGACACTGGTATGCGAAAAAGGCGACATTATCGAGCTTTGCTTCGGACGCAATGCGCCGACCAAGATGATCGAAGCCGGTATGATGGAGGATAATCTTCCTATATTAGAGAAGGCATATAAGCAGTTGAAGGAATATTTTGTGGGAGAGAGAAAAGAATTTGATCTTCCGCTGGATCCGGTCGGAACCGAGTTCCAGATGAAAGTCTGGGAGGCACTGCAGACAATCCCATATGGTGAAACAAGAACCTATAAGGAAATCGCAGCACAGATCGGAAATGAAAATGCCAGCCGCGCAGTCGGAATGGCGAACAACCGAAACCCGCTTCCGATCTTCATCCCGTGCCACAGAGTTGTGGGTGCGGACGGAGGAATCGTCGGATATGCAGGCGGAACCGATGTGAAGGCAGCGCTTCTGGAACTGGAGAAGAAATATTAGAAAAGTAAAAGGGAAATCGATCGTGTGTCGATTTCCCTTTCGTGCTGTTCTGATGATCATTAGTCCGGATAAACCAGTCTCTCTTCACCGATATTTTCCAGAACTTCCTCATAATATTTCTTTGCGAGATATTTTGCCATCGGAAGATTCAGATCCAGATAGTTGCCGCAGTCTCTTGCAGCAGCGCCCGGGATCTCGCCCTCGTAATCGCGGATAAATGCGAACATTTCTTTTACAAGCGGAACCACATCAGCAGAAGTGAGGTCGCCTGCCAGGATCAGATAGAAGCCTGTACGGCAGCCCATCGGTCCAAAATAGATCGTCTGATCCTTGTAATCTTTGTGATTTCTTAAAAATGTGGCACCAAGGTGCTCGATCGCATGCATTTCAGCAGTATTCATAACCGGCTCGAAGTTCGGGCGAGTCATGCGAAGATCGAATGTAGTTACTTTTGTCTCACCCACTGTATCCTGACGGGACACATAAATACCCGGAAGCAGAGTCAGATGATTAACAGTAAAGCTTGCAATTTTCTCCATAAAATGAAAGTCCTTTCTGTGTCACATGGGACACTATATTCATTATATAAGGAAAAAACAAAAGATACAAGAACAACATTCCGAACTTTTGTCTTGTAACAAAAGAAAACTTGTACTATAATGGGTTGTATTACGAAGATTATCATTCATATAAGGAGATAGATTATGTTAGACGGAAAGAAAACCTTATTCAGCGGTATGCAGGCAACCGGTAATTTAACACTCGGCAACTACCTTGGAGCGTTAAAGAACTGGGTAAAGATCGCTGATGATTACCAGACATTTTACAGTGTAGTAGATATGCACTCCATCACAGTTCGTCAGGATCCGGCGGAGCTCAGAAAGCGTGCAAGAAACCTGCTCACACTTTACATTGCAGCCGGCCTTGATCCGGAAAAGAACTGCATCTACTATCAGTCCCATGTTTCCGGCCACGCAGAGCTGGCTTGGATCTTAAACTGCTTCACATACATGGGTGAGTTAAACCGTATGACACAGTTCAAGGACAAATCCGCAAAACATGCAGACAACATCAACGCAGGTCTGTTCACATATCCGGTACTGATGGCAGCAGATATCCTTCTGTTCCAGGCAGACGTAGTTCCGGTTGGTATTGACCAGATGCAGCACCTTGAGCTTACAAGAGATATTGCAAACCGTTTCAACAACATCTACGGTGATGTATTTACAGTTCCGGAACCGTACATCGGAAAATC
>JAFOCX010000243.1 GCA_017380975.1 Lachnospiraceae bacterium | reverse complement strand
GTTTTGATTTCGATATCCGAATCAGCCAGGGTGCAGGTGCATTCGTTTGTGGTGAGGGTTCTGCTCTTACTGCTTCCATTGAAGGCAACCGTGGTATGCCGCGTGTAAAACCGCCGCGTACTGTAGAGCACGGTCTCTTCAACAAACCAACCGTATTAAATAACGTAGAAACATTCTGTAACGTGGCTCCGATCATCAACAAAGGTTCCGCTTGGTACAAGACAATCGGTCCGGACAACAACCACGGTACAAAAGCATTCGCATTAACAGGTAATGTTAACAACACAGGTCTGATCGAGGTTCCGATGGGAACAACACTCCGTGAAGTTATCTTTGACATCGGCGGCGGTGTTAAGGGCGGTGACTTCAAGGCGGTTCAGATCGGCGGTCCGTCCGGCGGATGTCTGTGCATCAGCCCGACAGAAAACCATTTAGATATGAAGTTAGACTTCGACTCCCTGAAGAAGGTTGGAGCGATGATCGGTTCCGGCGGTCTTGTAGTTATGAACGACAAGAGCTGTATGGTCGAGGTTGCCCGTTTCTTCATGAACTTCACTCAGAACGAGTCCTGCGGTAAGTGCGTTCCGTGCCGTGAAGGTACAAAACGTATGCTGGAGCTCTTAACTGATATCGTAGAGGGTCGCGGAACCATGCAGCACATCGAGCTTCTCGAAGAGCTGGCTTCCACAATTTCCGAAACTGCTCTCTGTGGTCTCGGTAAATCCGCTCCGTCTCCGGTAAGCAGTACATTAAAGTATTTCCGTGACGAGTACATTGCTCACGTTGTAGATAAGAAATGTCCGGCTAACCAGTGTAAGGCTCTCGTTTCCATGCAGATCGATCCGGATCTTTGTAAGGGTTGTACAAAGTGTGCCCGTATGTGTCCGGTTGGCGCGATCACAGGTACTGTGAAGCAGCCGCATAAGATCGATATGGAAAAATGTATCAAGTGCCGTGCTTGTATCGACGGCTGTCCGTTTGGCGCTGTGAAAGAAGTGTAGGAGGAGAAAGAAATGGCAAAATATATGATCATTGATGGACTCCGCGCAGAGTTCACAGACGAAAAAAATATCCTTCAGGTAATCCGTAAAGTCGGAATCAACATTCCGGTATTCTGTTATTCTTCAGAATTATCCATTTTCGGTGCCTGCCGTATGTGTGTGGTTGAGGATGAGAGAGGAAACATCATCGCTTCCTGTTCTACTCCGCCGAAGGATGGCATGAAGATCCGCACAAATACACCGAAGCTCCATCATCACAGAAAGATGATCCTGGAACTGCTTCTTGCTTCCCACTGCAGAGACTGTACAACATGTGAGAAGAACCAGAAGTGTCAGCTTCAGGCTCTTGCAAGACGTTTCGGTCTGTATGAAGTACGTTTTAACAACTATCGTCCGCAGTACGAGATGGACTTCTCTTCCCCGGCGATCGTTCGCGATATGAACAAATGTATCCTTTGCGGTGACTGCGTTCGTATGTGTAACGAGGTTCAGGGCGTTGGCGCCATCGATTTCGTACACCGCGGTTCCAATATGCTTGTTTCTCCGGCGTTCGGAAGAAAACTTGCTGAGACAAACTGTGTAAACTGCGGTCAGTGTGCAGCTGTATGTCCGACAGGTGCGATCACAGTTAAAAAATCCACAGGTAAAGTATGGAACGCGATCTTCGATCCGAAGAAACGCGTGATCGCTCAGGTTGCTCCGGCCGTTCGTGTAGCTCTTGGTGAAGAGTTCGGCATGAAACCGGGTGACAACAGCATTTACAAGATTTACACTGCTCTTCACATGATCGGTTTTGATCTGGCTTTCGATACTTCCGTAAGTGCAGATATGACTATCATCGAAGAGACTAACGAACTTGCAGCTATCCTTGCAAGCGGCGAAGAGCGTAAATATCCGTTATTTACATCCTGCTGCCCGGCTTGGATCAAATACTGTGAAACAAGACATCCGGAACTCCTTCCGTACATCTCCACAAGCAAATCTCCGATGCAGATGTTCGGCGCAGTTCTGAAAGAATACTACAAACCGTCTGATGAAGAATGCGGTCTCGAAACATTCAACGTAGCGATCATGCCGTGTACTGCTAAGAAGATGGAAGCTGAAAGAGAAGAATTTGTTCGCAACGGCAAACCGGATATCGATGCTGTTATCACAACAAAAGAACTTGCGAAGATGATTCGCGAGCTTGGTATCCAGTTCAACGAGATCGAGCCGTCCGCTCCGGACCAGCCGTTCTCCATCCGTTCCGGCGCAGGCGTTATCTTCGGTGCCAGCGGCGGTGTTACAGAGGCAGCTCTCCGCCGTGTTGCTGAGCGTTCCAACTCCGCTCTTACAGAGATCCGTTACTCCGGCGTTCGTGGCTTAGAAGGCATCAAGACCTTCAACGCTATGATCGGCGAGAAAGACGTTCGCGTGGCAGTTGTCAGCGGTCTTGCAAACGCTGAGGCTCTGATCCAGCTCATCGAAAGCGGTGAAGAACACTTTGACTTCGTTGAGGTTATGGCTTGTCCGACAGGCTGTATCGGTGGTGCAGGTCAGCCGGAAGGCTTCTTATCCGACAAGGAAGCTCGTGCAGCAGGTCTCTACACAGCAGACAAGAGCGCACTTGTAAAACGTTCCGATGAGAACCCGGTTGTTCAGCAGCTCTATGAGACAGGTCTTCTGAAAGATCGTGCCCATGAACTGTTACATGTACACTACTGTGCACATCATGAAGAGTAAATGAATATTTAATCAAGTCAACTTGGTAATAAAGAGTCCCAGAGTGGCAGGAATTTTGAAAAACCTGCCAACCTGGGATTTTTTCTGTTTATGAAAGTGTTCGTGGCCAATCAAAGATGGGAAATTTATCGGTCGTATTGGATATTTGATTATAACAATGGCACAAGTATCCAATCACACCGCAACAGAATTGAGTGTATATACGATTTCCACAAATATTTTACTATTGGCTGGCCAATTAATCATGAAAAAACTTTCAAGCTGCTTGGATAGGCAACTGACTTGACGAAGTCAGAATCCAATGCTTATGAAAAATATGAGGAAATTACTTGGCCACCGATAGGGGAATTATGACTCCCAATCCTAATAATGCCAATTAGACTCCTAAAAGGTTGGGACACATCCTATACGAATGCAATCAAAAATCCAACAGACACCAAAATCATGACGATATATAGCTTTGTAAACAATAATAAAGCCCGTGTTATTCTTTACAAATTTCATTAAGTCAACTTAGCTATTTAAAAAGTCCCGGGCTGACAGGTGTTTTCAAGAAGGACCATAGAATTACGTCGGTACTTGGCGCTTTAGCGCCTTAGTACCGCTACGTAGATTCTCTGAGCGAAAGCGGGTCCGCTTGAAAAT
>JAFOCX010000242.1 GCA_017380975.1 Lachnospiraceae bacterium | reverse complement strand
ACAGATGATCTGGCTTCCACCGTGGTAACTGTAGTGATGACAGTATTGATCCTGATCTTTGGTGAGATCACTCCGAAAATGGTGGCCAGACGATGCAACGAATCCATTGCAAAGTTTGCCGCATATCCGTTGCGTATTTTAATGATCCTCTTTTTCCCGGCCGTGCTGATCACTACGGGTATCGTAAATCTTTTCAGTCTCTTATGGAAAAAAGATGACAGAGAAGAGGTCACGATCACGGAAGAGGAATTTGAAAATATTCTGGATACGGTAGAAGATGAAGGTATTATTGATGAGAATCAGACCGATCTTTTACAGTCCGCACTGGAATTTACAGATCAGGATGCAGCAGATATCCTGACACCGCGAATTGATGTCATTGGTTTTGAGATCAATGACAGCATGGATTATATTTTAAAGACAATTTCAGAGACTCAGTTTTCCAGATATCCGGTCTACGACCGCACCATCGACCATATCATTGGTGTGTTATATGTAAAGAATTTCTTAAAAGAACTGATGGTAAATGAAAACGTGGAACTGAAGAGCCTGATCCTGGAGCCAATCTATATTCCGAAGACGATGAAGCTTCATGCGATCATGAATGAGTTCCGTGTGAGCCAGACGCATATGGCAGTTGTTGCGGATGAATACGGCGGAACGATGGGAATCGTTACCATGGAAGACGTATTAGAGCAGCTGGTTGGCGAGATCTGGGATGAAAATGACGATATCGTCAATGACTGGCAGGAACTTTCTAAGACTCGTTTTGAATGTTCCGGAGATATGAACCTCAGTGAGTTATTCGATAATCTGGATCTGGATGATGAGGAACTGGAAACAGACTGTACAACTGTTGGCGGATGGGCAGCAGAAGTGATCGGCGCGATGCCGGTTGAGTTCGATGCATTCGATTATAAGAATTTTACGATTCTTGTAAAACATGTGGATGAGAATCATCGAATTGAAAGAATGCTGATCTTAAAGCACAATTTTGGAAATGAAGAAGAATAAATAAATCAGCGCCGGGAGCGATCAGCCCCGGCGCTGGTTGTTTTTTATGATTTGTTTTACGGTCTGCCTGCTGCAGGTCCATAGCTTCCCGGTCCATAATTATTATTGGAATCGGAGTTTCCGGAACTGCTGTAACCCGGTCCAAGATAACCTGGTCCCAGAGGGATCGTGGTGATCGTAGAAGAAGAGTCTCCGGTGATTGCGGAGTCATTTTCCTCCGGAAGTGTCTCAACTGCTGTAATGTGGATCGGACACGGTACCGGCTGAGCAATGTAGTTCGAGTCGTCGGTTGCGCCTGTTTCATTCGCAGGAAGAACCATGGCTGCTCTCTGAATCTTAGATTCTTCCGGACAGAACTCTGTCGGAGAGCCACCGGATTCCGCACATACGGTTGTTAAAACGTGATGAGTGCAGAGCTCGGTAGGAGCAGTGCCTTTTTCAAAGTATTCAGTGTAAATGGAACTTCCGCGTGGATCCAGTTCACAGACACCCGGACTGGCAAGCATACCGGACTTGCGGCATACCTCAGCGGTTTCAATGGAATCCGGCATATGGAATCCTGTATCAGCCAATCCTTCGTGAGCTTTCGTCATGATCTTTCGCCAGATCTTCTTATGATAAGAAGTGCTGCTTCCAATCGCGGAAATCTTCTGGTTTTCATCACATCCGGACCAGACACCTGCGGTGTAGTGCGGAGTGTAACCAACGAACCAGATGTCGTTGTTGTCAGAAGTTGTACCGGACTTACCCGCGTTGGACATTCCCGGAATGTTTGCAGACGGGCTGGTGGAACTTAAGCTTACACCAGGAGAAGCATACATCAGGCTGCTTTCCATGGACTGTGCCATCGCATCGGTTAAAAGGAATGCAGTGGAATCCTTGATAACACGTCTGGTTTCCGGTTCACTTTCAAGGATCACTTTTCCGTCATGGTCAAGGATCTTTGTAAAGAAGATCGGTTTTGTATAAATACCCTGGTTGGCAATTGCTGCATAAGCCGCTGTCAGTTCGAGGTTTGAAACTCCGGCTGTAATACCGCCGAGAGCAGTAGAAGCATTGTAATCACTGTCTGTCAGAGAAGTAATTCCGAAGTTTCTGGTGTATTCTACACCAAGTTCAGCGGTAACCGTTTCCATCATACAGCGTACGGTTACGATGTTCATAGAATAAACAATACCGTCACGGATGTTGCTGTATCCGAAATATCCTTTGTTTCCATACCAGTTGCGGAAGGTTTTTGCGCCGACTGTATATGGGGCATCGTAGTAAACGGATGCAAGGGTATCTCCGCAAGTGTCGATCGCCGGAGCGAATGTCGTGAGCACTTTAAATGTGGAACCCGGCTGTTTTACGGTATTGGTAGCACGGTTTAAGGATCGGCTGATCTCTTTTTCACCGCGGCCGCCATTGATCGCTTTGACATATCCCGTGGAATGATCCATGAGAACGAAGGAGAGCTGCGGCTGCAGGATATAATAGGTAGATTCACCCAGAACCGTGTCGCCTTCTTTTAACATTGCGGCCTTGTAAGTTTCGACTGCTTCAGCAGCCTCTTCCTTAGAACTGAAGAGTCCGTCAAAGGAAGCCCTTCCAAGGTCTTTTTTGAAATAGCTCTTCATACTCTCATCGGAGTAATGAGTTGTAGTACCGTCTGCATGCTGAAGGGAAAGACGGTAATCAACAGAATAATAAGCTACATCGTAGTTATCTTCATTGTTAACTTCTGAATCAACGATTGCCTGAAGCTTCGGATCCTGAGTTGTGTAGATCGAAAGACCGCCGGAGAAGAGAAGGGTGTAAGCATGTGTTTCGGTATAACCTTTCTTTTCCTGAAGCGCTTCAAGCACCTGCTCGATCAGTTCATCCGTAAAGTATGTGTATGCAGTATTGCTTTCTTTGGAAACCAGATCGACGTTCTGGATCCTGGAGTAAACATCATCTGCCAGAGCTTCTTCCTGTTCATCTTTCGTGATATAACCCTGTTCATACATATACTGTAAAATAACGCGGCGCTTGTCCTCATTATTTTTCCGGCCCTTTTCGGAAATCGGATTTAATTTGGATGGGTTCTGAGTGATACCGGCAATTACAGCACTTTCGGAAAGAGTAAGCTCCGAAACGTCTTTATCAAAATAACGTTTTGCTGCCGCCTTAACACCCAGAGTATTATTACCCAGGTTGATCGTGTTCAGATAGTTTTTCAGGATAATCTTTTTATCCATGACTTTTTCCAGCTTGATCGCCAGATACCATTCCTGGATCTTTCGTTCCAGTGTTTCTCCGAAGGTATCTTCATTGCCGCCGGCAAAGACATTGTTCTTGATCAGCTGCTGTGTCAGTGTACTTCCGCCGCCCGCCGGATCATTGGTCAGGACTCCGACAACCGCACGCATGATAGCACGGAAGTCAATTCCTTTGTGGTCCCAGAAACGTGCATCCTCGATCGCGACAAACGCATCGATCAGATCCTGCGGAAGTTCATCATAAGTCGCCTCCAGACGGTTGGCGCCGGATTTGACCAGTGTCTCGGTAAGATTTCCTTCGCTGTCGTAGACCATGGTGGCAAAGCCGCTTGGCTCAATACTTGCCACATTGATCTCAGGAGCGGAATCAATAATACCTTTAAAGACTCCATAACCCAGACTGACTCCGAGCACAAATACAAAAGCAACCATTACCAGAGCAAGCTTGATGCAGTACAGCAAAAGCTTGTTGGTGATCTTTTCAGATTT
Source organism: Lachnospiraceae bacterium (assembly GCA_017380975.1). GTDB lineage: Bacteria > Bacillota > Clostridia > Lachnospirales > Lachnospiraceae > Pilosibacter. The sequence goes on along the minus strand of JAFOCX010000242.1, from coordinate 2,109 downwards.
GGCCGAGGTCTTTTTCAGCTTCCGGGTTACGTCATTTTTTCCATATTTCATTCAGGAAGCCTCCTTTACCATCTAAACATTATATCAAATTTTTTTTCAATAATAAATAGCTATTGTGGATTTTGTTCGAATGTATTATGATATTTTTGACACCCGGGTGGGAAAATATGAAAAAAACAGGAGAGGATGTCATGGCAGACAGTTACAAAATTCTTTATGAAGGCGGAGAAGCGGAGATCGAAGTGAAGAAGTCCCGTTTTATCGCAACGACAAGACCGATCAAATCCGAGGAAGAAGCAGCGGCTTTTATAGCGGAGATGAAGAAGAAATACTGGGATGCCAGACATAACTGTTCTGCATTTACCATCGGTATGAATCACGAACTGACCAGATGCAGCGATGACGGAGAACCGGCGCAGACAGCCGGAAGACCGATGCTGGATGTGCTTCTCGGCGAAGATATCCACAATATGTGTGTGGTGGTGACCCGATACTTTGGCGGAACACTTCTTGGTACCGGCGGATTGGTTCGTGCATATTCCGGTGCAGTAAAAGAAGGCCTGGAGATGAGCGAGATCGTTGAAAAACACCGTGCGTATGAAATGATGGTAGAAACCGATTATACAGGAGTCGGAAAGATCCAGTATATTTTAGGTCAGGAGGGAATTACGATCCTGGACAGTGTATACACGGATAAAGTGGAATTCCAGCTTCTGGTTCCGGTAGCACAGTATGATGGTCTTGTGAAAAAGATTACCGAAGGTACCAGTGGCGGTGCGGTGATCGAAAAAGGAGATGAGATCTGGTACGGCCTTTTAAATAAAGAAGTAATTTTATTTGAAGAGTAATCAGGATCTGAAGGAACATTGTATGAACAATAATACTTGCAATTTGTTCCGTGCAGTGCTATAATTTTGACTCGGAAAATTGACCAGGATTTTGAATTGCCTGAACCCCGGCCATTCAAGATCCTTTTTATTTTTAGAAAAGAGGCTTATATATATGAAGATCAAGCGTGACGACATCAGAAACGTAGCGATCATTGCCCATGTTGACCATGGTAAGACAACATTAGTAGACCAGCTCTTAAAGCAGAGTGGTGTATTCCGTGAAAATCAGGAAGTTGCTGAGCGAGTAATGGATTCCAATGATATCGAGCGTGAGCGTGGTATCACCATTCTTTCCAAGAATACAGCAGTTTTTTATAAAGATACAAAGATCAACATCATCGATACTCCGGGCCATGCAGACTTCGGCGGAGAGGTAGAGCGTGTTCTCAAGATGGTAGATGGTGTTATTTTGGTTGTTGATGCATTCGAGGGTCCGATGCCGCAGACAAAGTTCGTATTACAGAAGGCATTAGAACTGGATCTTCATGTAATTGTTTGTATCAACAAGATCGATCGTCCGGAAGCAAGACCGGATGATGTCATTGATGAGACACTGGAGTTATTTATGGATTTAGATGCTTCCGATGAACAGCTTGACTGTCCGTTCGTATTTGCATCCGCAAGATCCGGTTTTGCAAAGAAGAACATGGATGATCCGGAAGTGGATATGAGCCCTCTGTTCGAGACGATTGTTGATTATATTCCGGCGCCGGAAGGTGATCCGGAGGCAGAGACTCAGATGCTGATCAGCACCATCGATTTCAATGAGTACGTAGGCCGCATCGGTGTCGGTAAGATTGACAATGGTTCTGTTCGCGTGAATCAGGAATGTGTCATCGTGAACCATCATGAACCGGACAAGAAGAGAAAAGTAAAGATCGGTAAATTATACGAGTACGATGGTCTGAACCGTGTAGAAGTACAGAGTGCACAGATCGGTTCCATCGTTGCGATCACAGGTATCACAGACATTCACATTGGCGATACGATCTGCGATCCGGAAAATCCGGAAGCGATCCCGTTCCAGAAAATCTCTGAGCCGACCATTTCCATGAACTTCATGGTAAATGACAGCCCGCTTGCAGGCCAGGAAGGTAAGTATATTACTTCCCGTCATATTCGTGACCGTTTATTCAGAGAGTTAAATACAGACGTTTCTCTTCGTGTAGAGGAAACGGATTCTGCAGATTGTTTCAAAGTATCCGGCCGCGGCGAACTT
>JAFOCX010000241.1 GCA_017380975.1 Lachnospiraceae bacterium | reverse complement strand
GTATCTTTAATTTTGTATTTTTTTCCGCTTGGAATCATGACCTCTAATGTATCTGTATTAGAATCATCTGTAAATCCATCATCAAGTCCCGGAAGATTATCTCCATCTTGAAGATCAATGTTTAATCTGACCGCTACTGAACTGATCGTTTTGGCCGCCATAACCGGCTGAGCCATCATCGCTGCCATTAATGCGGACGCAACAAGCACTTTCGTACTCTTTTTCGCTTTATTTACTAAACTACGTTTTGTCATAGCAAGTACCCCCTGTTCTAATTCTATTTAAGGACATTCTGTCAAATGTACTTTCTTTCTACTATTATTATAAACTTGCGGAATCTGACCGTCAACTTAAGACTTTCTTTCAAAGTTGCGGTAAAACCGGGGAATTTGGGGCAATTTCGTGGCAACGCAAAAAGGCAGATGGATAAACCACCTGCCTTAAAATTCAGATCATGTAATCGAATCAGTATTAAACTAACTCAAGCAGAACTGCCATTGCGCCATCGCCTTTACGCTGACCGATCTTGATGATTCTTGTGTAACCACCGTTACGGTTCTCGTATTTCGGAGCGATCTCGTTGAATAACTTAGCCGGAAGATCAACCTTCTTTGTGTTTCTCTTTCTGCCAGCTGCCTCTGTCGGAACTTCTGTTACAGCGTAAAGAGTCTTTAACATCTGTCTTCTAGCGTGAAGTCTGGACGGCATATCTTTCTTGATTTCCTTCTCAACTTCATCGTAAACTGTAACTTTCTTACCGTCTACAACTTCTTTCACTCTCTTGCCGTTAGCATCTTTACGAGCTACTTTAGCTGTTACTTTAACTACTTCGTAGTTGTCTTTCTCTTTAACAGCGAGAGCGATCATACCCTCAACGATCTTCTTTACTTCTTTAGCTCTAGCCTCTGTTGTAACGATCTTGCCGTTGTTGATAAGTGCTGTTGCAAGGCTTCTAAGCATTGCTTTTCTCTGATCGGATGTTCTTCCAAGTTTTCTATAACCTGCCATGATTTTAATTCTCCTCCATTTGTATGGAACAATGAGCCATGCATCTTCGGGCTTATTGAACCATTGCTTTGATACCATATAAATGTGTTTATCGTTCAGTTTTGTCCCGCCTGCCAAAACAGGTTGGCAAAGCTGAACATGCGGGAGTCAGTGATTACTGCTCTTCGCTGGAATTAAGCTGTAAGCCTAATTCTTTTAATTTTGCAAGTACTTCCTCTAAGGACTTTCTACCAAGGTTACGAACCTTCATCATGTCCTCAGATGTTTTGCTGCAGAGTTCTTCTACAGTGTTGATACCTGCTCTCTTGAGACAGTTGTAAGAACGAACGGAAAGCTCCAGCTCGTCGATGTTCATCTCAAGAACTTTTTCTTTTTCGTTATTCTCTTTCTCAACCATGATCTCAGCGTTCTGAGAGATCTCAGAGAGGTCAATGAAGAGATTTAAATGCTCACTTAATACTTTCGCTGCAAGGCTAACTGCATCGTCCGGATTCAGTGTGCCGTTTGTGTAGACTTCCAGAGTGAGTTTGTCATAGTCAATTTTCTGACCAACACGAGTGTTTTCAACAGCCATGTTAACACGCTCAACAGGTGTGTAAATGGAATCTACAGCAATAACACCGATCGGAAGATCGTCATTCTTGTTCTTGTCAGCGCTTACGTAGCCACGGCCGTTTGTGATAGTAAGCTCCATGTAGAACTTGCTGTCTGCACCGCCGCTTAATGTTGCGATAACCTGCTCCGGGTTGAGGATCTCGATGTCAGCATCTGCCTGAATGTCAGCTGCTGTGATCACACCTTCACCTTCGAACTCGATGTATGCAGTCTTCGGCTCATTTGTATCGCTGTTATTCTTAATTGCTAAGCTCTTAACGTTCATGATGATCTCAGTCACATCTTCTTTAACACCAGCGATGGAACTGAACTCATGAAGCACGCCGTCGATTTTCACCTGGCTTACTGCAGAACCCGGTAAAGAAGAAAGCATGATTCTTCTCAGGGAGTTACCCAGAGTTGTGCCGTATCCGCGCTCTAACGGTTCTACGACAAACTTGCCGTATTTTTTATCTTCGGAAATTTCAGCAACTTGAATGTTTGGTTTCTCAAAATCGAACAAAATAGCCCCTCCTTTTGGGTATGCTTAGACTCAAAAAGGCCCTTTGGACCTTTTCTACAATTGCTAGGCAACAAAGCTCACGAAGCGAAGGGATATAAATCCCCCGCTTCGATGAAAACTTATTATTTGGAGTATAACTCGACGATGAGCATCTCATCAACCGGAACGTCGATTTCTTCTCTTGCCGGCAGAGCTTTTACTGTGCCTTTAAGAGCTTCCTGATCAACATCTAACCATGCCGGTACTAAACGACCTGCAGTTACTTCCAGGATTAATTTGTAGCGTGTATCGCCTTTGCTCTTCTCTCTGATCTCAACAACGTCACCAGCTTTGATAAGGTAGGACGGGATGTTTACGCACTTGCCGTTTACAAGAACGTGCTTGTGGTCAACGATCTGTCTAGCTTCTCTTCTTGTTCTAGCGAAGCCCATACGGAAGATTACGTTATCAAGTCTGCGCTCTAAGAGGATCATAAGGTTTTCACCTGTCTGACCGCTTAAACGCTCAGCTTTTTCATAGTAGTTACGGAACGGTTTCTCAAGTACACCGTAGATGAATTTAGCTTTCTGTTTCTCTCTTAACTGAAGGCCGTATTCACTTACTTTTTTGTTAGCTCTTTTAGATTCTCTGTTGGATTTTTTATCAATTCCTAAATAAATCGGATCAAGACCAAGGGATCTGCATCTTTTAAGAACAGGAACTCTATCAACTGCCATTTATTACTTCCTCCTAATTAGACTCTTCTACGTTTCGGCGGACGGCAACCGTTGTGCGGAACCGGTGTTACGTCCTTAATGCTTGTTACTTCAAGACCGCATGCCTGAAGGGCACGGATCGCTGCCTCACGACCGGAACCCGGTCCTTTAACCATAACGTCGACGGATTTTAAACCATGTACAAGAGCTGCCTTAGTTGCAGTTTCTGCAGCCATCTGTGCTGCGTATGGAGTAGATTTTCTTGAACCTCTAAATCCCAGACCGCCTGCACTTGCCCAAGATAAAGCATTTCCCTGTGCATCTGTTAATGTCACGATTGTGTTGTTAAAAGATGACTGGATGTGCGCCTGTCCGCGTTCAACGTTTTTCTTTACACGCTTTTTTGTCACTTTCTTAGCAGTGGACACTTTTTTAGCCATTTTAAACTAACCTACTTTCTCGAATTTTGAATCCTGTTTTCCTGTTTTTAAAACATGCAACGTGATTCATACTTTAGTTACTTATTTCTTTTTGTTTGCTACTGTCTTTCTCGGACCCTTACATGTTCTTGCGTTGGTCTTTGTTTTCTGACCACGAACCGGAAGGCTCTTTCTATGACGAATGCCTCTGTAGCAACCGATCTCCTGAAGTCTCTTGATGTTTAAAGCGATCTCACGACGTAAGTCACCCTCAACAAGCTGAGATTCATTGATAACTTCCTGGATATTCTTAACCTCGTCATCTGTTAAGTCTTTAACACGAGTATCCGGGTTAACACCAGCTGCTGTAAGAATACGGTTTGCACTTGTTCTACCAATACCGTAGACATAAGTTAAGCCGATCTCGACACGTTTTTCTCTTGGTAAATCAACACCTGAAATACGAGCCATGAGTGTACCTCCATAATTAATTTAGTTAGAAATAGTATTTTGCCGACATGCACACGCACTCTGGCGAGTCATGTCAAAGCCGCGCGAAAATTACAGGCAAGATGCGGCAAATTAACCCTGTCTCTGTTTGTGCTTCGGATTTTCACAGATTACTCTGATGCTGCCTTTTCTTCTAATAATCTTGCACTTTTCGCAAATCGGTTTTACTGATGATCTTACTTTCACAGTAATATCTCCTTTCCTTCGTAGTCTGTCTTCTTCCATACTTCCGTTTACACACCTGATACCGGACATCTTTCAAAAAACAGCATTACGGGTTGCCAATACCTGTATATAGACACCCTTAACGGGCATAATACAAGCGTTCCAACAAAGTTCGCTTGAGCATTATACCATC